>NZ_JAVDPZ010000014.1:0-96064 GCF_031453995.1 Nitrobacter vulgaris
AGGGAAAAGCGCGCTTCGCGAGCGGCCTCTGCCGCGCCCAGACTGGCCTGCTTTTACTCCGCCTCCGTGGCTTGGTTTTGCTCCGCCGTTGACACGCCGGTTTCGCCGACAATCGCGTATTCGCACTTCACGCTGAGGCCAGCGCGTTCCAAGCCTGGCTCAAAGCCAGCGAAGCATTCCAGGCTTGTAAGGACTAAAGGCATGGCCGCCCGCAAGAACGCGATCCGTGAGGCAAGGGCTGCATCGCAAGCCTTTGCTAGCGCGAGAAAGCAACTCATTGAGGCAACAGCGCTCCAACGCGACACGATAGCCGCTGCCGCGAACGAGTATTCCGCAAATCAACTTTGGCGTCGCGCAGTCGCCGCGATCACCACCTGAAAGAAAGAAGAGAAACTATGGGTATCCTCGAAAAATTCTTCCCCGCCAAGACCGCCATCACGTCGGAAACCATTAAGGCGGAAATCGATTACAGCGAGTCTGAAATCAAGCGCCTCCAGGCGGAGATCGGCCCCAAGCTTGCGGCCATCGCCACGATGACTGATGCCGAACATGTAAAGACCGAAGCCGACATTGCGGCAACGAAACGCGCCATTGCGCGACTCGACTCCCGCATTGCGCTGTTGAACGACCAACTTCCAACCGTGCTCGCTGCGGAAGGAGCTGCTGCAAAAGCAACCGCCGACGCCGCGCTTCGCGCCCTTGCCGAAGCGTGCCGCAAGGCGAACGAAAAGGAAGCCGCGAAGCTGTTGGCCGCCTATGACGAACACGCCAGTGCGATCGGCGGAATCATCGCCAAGCTGAAGGCGATGGACGGGGAACGCGAGGCTATCAACGCACAGCTGCGCACCAACGACGTCTGCGAGCCGGTGCGAAGCTACGTAGATATTCACCGCACCACGCCCGGCACCGACGCCACTGAACAACGTGCGAAGGTGCCATGTTGGGTCTACCGCTATCCTGGTAGTCCCCCAGACACGAAGGAAACGAAGTATCAGTATGAAGCACCGCGCGAGGACGTGCGGCGCGCGACCATTGGCTCAGATGGCGAGCCGGTCCGGGGTGCTACTGAGATTCATAATTACTACGGCCGAGAGATCATCATCACGCCGACGTTGGAGAAGCGCGAGATGGTAGTTTCTCGAAACCGAGCCCAGCCGCCTCGTTACGAGGACTCGCTTAACGGTGTGCTCTTGCCGCCCGCCTTTGCTGGCGGAAAGTGGCACTGGCCGCGCCAGTGAGATCGCTTGAAGCACCCCGTCGAAAATCGACGGGGTGCATCGTGCCATTAGCCATGTGCGTGGTGCGGACAAGCCTCGACTTCTATTGTTAAGTGACTAAGGCCACGCAACCCTCCGAGCCGCCGCTTGTACGTCTTGGGCGGCAGCGGATTGTCGGAAATAACCGAAATGATTGCGGCCCGATGTCCTGGCCCTACCTGCCACAAATGAAGGTCGGTGACACGATCACCCTTGGTTTCAATTCGCTCGCGGATGGTTGTTTCGAGATTTTTGTCCGCGCTGACATCCAAGAGCACAGCCCCGGAATCTCGGATCAGCCCATAGGCCCAGCTACCGATAACCAGACTAACCAAGATGCCAACTAGAGGATCGGCCCAAGTCCATCCAAAGTGCATCGCGAGCAATAGCGCTGCGATTGCCAGCACCGATGTGGCGGCATCTGCCAGTACATGGACGTAAGCGGCACGGAGATTGTTATCGTGGTGGTGGTGCGAATGATCGCTTCCATGGTGGTGGTGGTGAGAGTCTTGAAGGAGCCATGCGCTGGCGATATTGACCGTTAATCCCAGCACCGCGACCACTACCGCTTCGTTGTAGAAAATTGTGACCGGATTAAAGAGCCGAACCACGCTTTCATAAGCGATCTGCAGGGCAATCATTGCAAGCATGATTGCGCTGGAAAAGGCGGCAAGATCGCCGAACTTTCCTGTACCAAAGGCAAATCGCGAGTTTTGGGCATGCCTGCGAGCCAACAAATAGGCTAACCCTGCAATGCCCAACGCCGCTGCGTGCGTCGCCATGTGCCAACCGTCTGCCAACAACGCCATCGATCCAAATAGCGTGCCTGCCGCGATCTCTCCGACCATCATTGATGTCGTGAGCGCCACAACAATCCAAGTTCGGCGCTCGTTATGGGCGTGCCGCTCACCGAGAAAAACATGGCCATGGACCCATTGGTCTATTGAATGTGTGTGCATGTTGACTCCAACCTAGTACTCTAATCGTCTTAGTTTTTTGTGCTTGCGGTCTTGTCGAGTGCTGCCCGCAGTCCTTTGGCGAGCTTGATAGCATCGTCATTGGCCCAAAAGTGCATGAAGAAGAGCCTTGGCTGCTCATCCAGCATATGGCTGTGAAGCGCCGTGACTTCGATGCCGTGCGTGCGCAGCGCAGCTACTACCGGATTGACCTCATCGCCTGTCAGGACGAAGTCGCCGGTGATGGCAGCCTTACCATCGCCCGTCGGTTGAAAGTTGACTCCGATCGCTACACCCATTGGCCCGGCCGGCGTTAGCTGCATACCACTTTCGCTGACAGGATCACGTCGCGGCACATTGAACTGATAAACGCCGCCATTGGTCTTACCCTTCGCGCCGATAATTTCGTCTAGCTGCGCCGTATCAAGGTCGACAGCAGAAGGTGGATTTGACGACGGCGTCACCTGAAGCGGGGTTTTACTTTCGGCAAGCGCATCATGGAGCGCGGTTGCGAGTTTGGCGGGGTCTCCATGCCCGGCCACATGCATGTAGAACGTCGCCGGGTTCGCCCGAAGAAGATGATTATGGATAGCCGTAATCTCGAGCCCGCCAGCAATCATCTTCAACATGACTGGATTGATTTCACTCTCCAGCAATACGAGGTCTCCCATCGCCATAGCGCCATCGTGAGCTCGCTTAAATGCGACCCAGCCGCCGAGCGCCAAAGCCGGCTTGATCGTCACGCCATCAAGGGTCACCGTCAAATCGGTTCGAGGAAAGCCATATCGATGCACGTCTTCAGTGACGGCCGGCTTCCGAGCAAGTATCTCATCGATCTGCGCCCAATCTGCGCTTTGATCCTGCGCGCAAGCGCTTCCATTCAACGCCATTAAACAGGCGCTGATGCCTATCAGCGTAGAGAGTAAGCTTCGCATAAAACAACTCCTTGGGAAACTGCAACGCCAACCTACATCTTCGCCTAACCATCAACAACGGGGCGAGCGAAAATCCGCACGCAATTGCCAGCCGGTGGGCTGTCTATCATAGGCTCCGCACTAGCGGTTCAACGCCATTGCTATCCGAAGACAACATGCCATAGTCGTCCGAGGGAGACGAAGAGCTTCTTATATGGTGGGCACGCGCGAACCGATCCTGCAACCAATTCCGATTTTGTCGCTGCGACCGACGCAGATGACGGTCGGGATCATCGTTTTCATACCGGTCTCGGCTTGGGACCGGGTCTTGAAGATGCCGTGGTCGACGATGGTGGCCGTAACGGTTGGCTTTTGGTCGACGATGGTGCACCTCTTCGTCGCGGGGTCGCGGACGACATAGTATTCCTCGTGAACCACGGCCTGAGCCAATGCCGATGTAGCCGCGAATGCAATGACCGCGCTCAGAATAACTTTCTTCATCGATGCGTTTCTCCGTTGTTCAACGGAGAGCCAAAACGCGGTTGGCTTTAGGTTCCTCACTCGAAACTGTGAACTCCAACCCCTCTGATGGTGCCAACCATCTTCTTTTGCGGAACTGCATTGAATGCTTCGCGGAGTTTAAGCCTCATCTGTTGGATAGCGGCCATTTCAAGCTCGAGATTGTGTTGTTGACTGGCGAGATACGTAAGGGAACAAGCGAGAGATGCGTGTCTAGCTTGATCGATCGAGAAGCTGTTCATTTGGGTTGCTCAGGACACGAGTGCGGGCCGACCCAACAACTTCAGTAATCGGGAGTTGTTCCTGGCAAGAATCGGTCGCGCGCGATTGCGCCGTGCACGGCCCGGCAAAAGTAGATCCGTGCGATAAATATGAATGGACCGCCGTGTTCCGCTGCCAACTGCAGCCCCTTGGCGGCCCGCTGCCAGGGCTCGGTGTTGCGGGCCTTCTTTGACCGCCTGATCGCATATTCGGCCGCTTCGCCAAGCGTGCGAATGGTGCTGCCGTTTGGCATCGGGACAGGATTGTCGAAGCGGCGGGACCAGTTCACCCCGTTATACCATCCTGCTTATCACCGGTTGTGACGATCCGGAGGGATTCGTCTGGCAAGGGTCGTCGTAGCGATTTGGCTTGATCCGATGGTGCCCGCATCTAGACATCATCCTCTCAGTGGTCAGGATCACGGGCATGCCCTTCGGATGCGGCTTGGCGATCTCAAGGTTTGGCTGACACGTAAGGAAGCTGAAAACGTCCGCAGCGATCTCACCTTCTTTCGCCTTCCGCACGCATGTCCAGGTTAGTCCAGATCCCGGCAAAGGCTAGCAACGGTCGGCTCTCGTCGATCGCAAACCAGACCGGCATTTTCTTGCCGTAGGAGAGGTCCGTTTGGCGTTCAGCCTCATCGCCTCGCCTTCACCCCCGCTTCGCCACTTGCCTTAAAACAAAGCGCGAGCCCGCCGACGAGGGGGCGTCGACGGGCTCTGGGGTCCCTAGACGGGCAACATTGGGGCTGCTCCCGTCGGTGAACAGGCTAGCCGACAGCGCCCGAATATCAGGCGGATTTGCGTCGACGTCTCACCAGCCAGTAAACGCCATAACCGGCGGCGAGAAACGGAAGGCCAGCCGCGCCGACAATTGGTCCAGGCGCTCCGTGCACCCCATTTTTTTTAAGTTGGCCGGGTGCGTTTTCGCAATTGCCCCCGCCGTTGCAGGCCAGAGCAGGTGAAGCAATGATGGCGACTAAGGCCGCTGCCGATAAAGTCTGAAGTGCGGCTTTCATTCGATGGCTCCAATTCCAAGAGGACCAGGTTCGGTCAAATGCACGACTTTAATTTTAGCGGTATTTAATGTTCGACGCTAATTAAATCGAAACTATCCTCGCCGCGCCAAATTTCCATTTCGGTTCAATGTGTTCCCATCCATGTCCGACTGATTTTACCACGGGTGCAGCACCGACAGATCGCGAATCTTTACTCTAGGTTTGCGATCCTTCTTCCCAGTCGGCAGCAAGGGGAGCGACGATTTCACAGACGACGCCGGATGTTTCATAAGTGATCCGGACATCGCCGCTGAGTTCGAGCGCGAGCACACGTTCAATCAATCGCGAACCGAATCCCTTTCGACTGGGTTCTGAGACAGCCGGGCCATCCTGTTCCTGCCAACGAAAGGTAAACCATGGGACGTCGCGCTGCTCGATCCCCCACCCTATCGTGACTCTGCCAGTCGGGACGGACAGTGCACCATATTTGGCGGCGTTCGTCGCTAACTCGTGTAGTGCCAACGTCAATGCCAGTGCGGATTTTGGAGAGAGCCGCAGATCGGACCCTTCGATCTGGAATCGCCGGCGTCCATGCACAGTGATGATCTGCGCAACGATATCCCTCAGTTCTGCGCTATCCCATTCCTCGCGGGTGATCAGATCATGGCCTTTCGACAAGGCCAGCAAACGTGCCTCGAATTTGCGAAAGTCCTCGCTTTCACTCTCATGACCGCCGAAGCTTTGCCGTGCGATCGCGAGCACGGTCGACAGATTGTTCTTGAGCCGATGCTTCATCTCACGCAGCAAAGTGAAATTTAGACGTTCGGCCGCCTTGCGATCGGTGACATCGCGAGCAATCTTGGAAGCGCCGATGATATGGTTGTCACTGTTTCGGATCGGTGAAATCGTCAGCGATAGATCGACTAGACTGCCGTCCTTTCGCCGACGGACCGTCTCAAAATGCTCGACACGCTCGCCCCTGCGAAGCCGCGCGAGGATGTCGGGTTCCTCCTTCTGCCGATCCTCCGGGATTAGGACGGTGACGGGTTTTCCGACAATTTCTTCGGCTGAAAAACCGAACAATCGCTCTGCTCCGACATTCCAGCTCGTGATGATGCCATCGAGATTCTTACTAATGATCGCGTCGTCAGACGACTCGACAATTGCGGCAAGATGCCCGCTCGCTAGCTCGGCTCGCTTCCGGTCGCTAATGTCCACTGCAACGCCAGGCATCCGACAAGGCTTGCCAGATTCGTCATAGA
The DNA here is from genome assembly GCF_031453995.1 of Nitrobacter vulgaris. NCBI lineage: Bacteria > Pseudomonadati > Pseudomonadota > Alphaproteobacteria > Hyphomicrobiales > Nitrobacteraceae > Nitrobacter > Nitrobacter vulgaris. The sequence goes on from NZ_JAVDPZ010000014.1 coordinate 6,166, forward strand.
GACATTGGCCATGCACCTCAAGCCAGTGAACCGTCCCATCCGTTTTCTGGACGCGGTATTCCAAAACGCATTTCTCTCCGGTCACAATCGCTTGCTGTATGGCATCGCTGACCCGCTGCACGTCATCCGAATGGATTCCCGCAAGGTAATCGGCAAGCGGTGCACCAGCGGCACCCTTTTCAGGCGCTACCGAGAACATCGTCGCGAAGCGGGCATCCGAATACACGGTACCCGTTTGAAGGTCGGTATCAAAGGTCCCGATCATGCCGGCCGCCTGCAGCGCGTAGGAGAGCCGTTCTTCCGCTTTCACCAACGCCCGGTCGGTGACGACGCGCTGTGTCGTCTCTTCGACGATGCACAAAACGCCGTCGATTCGGCCTGTCTCGTCGGAGATTGGAGAATATGAAATGTTGAAGTAGACGGTTTCGGGATAACCGTGCCGCTCGATCTCGAACGGTCGATCCTTCGCGGACACCGTTTCGCCCGTAAGAAGAACGCGGGTTAGCAACGGTTCAAGATCACTCCATAGCTCCGTCCAGCTCTCTCGTGCCGGTCGCGCAAACGCTGTCGGGTGTTTGTTACCAATGGTTGGAGCATAGGCGTCGTTATATAGAGCTAGAAAATCCGGCCCCCAAAACAGCACGATCTGGGCCTTTGCGGGTAACATCAGCCCCACGGTGGTCCTCAGATGCGCCGGCCATCCGGAAATCGGCCCCAAGCTGGTTTTGGAAAAGTCGAACGCTCGAATAAGCGAACCCATCTCGCCGCCGCGAAACGGGAATGCCTCATTCTGATTCCCGCCCGCTTCCGGGCTCACATTGAGCATAGGGTGTGCCTCGAAAATAGCGCTAATATTCATCCGCCATTCAAATAATACGCTGAAGCAAGGTTGGGGGAAAAGCTCTTTTAATGTGAGGGTGCGATACGGAATCCACTCGTTTTTTGGTTTCGCTCGCGAAGTTTAGAATAGAGTCCTAAAGCGCGCTCAATCACTCGGCACTTCGCCAAATGCTTTCAACAAAACCGCATCTGCAAACTCACCGCTGGCAGGATCGCCTGTACGGCTGAACGCAACCGCACCGATATGCCCCTCAGTCCGCGCCATTCGCTCAGCACTTCGTATCGCCGCATTCGCACTTGTGCATTCGACAGCTTCGCGAGACTCTGGTCCATCGTCGCCAGTACCAAACGGGATCGCTAACGCTGCAACCCAACAAGCCCGTGGAATGATCCTCCGATCACGCCACGACAGTCGCTTGAAGTCGTGCTTTTTCGTCAGTTCCTAGTTCTCTTGCGAGCGCCAAACCATCACTCTCATCCCGAAGCAGTTGAACGGTCGATGGTTCACTCCGTTCGTAAAGCCCGCGTTCCGTGGACACGAGCTGGTCAAAGAACGCGAACCTTGCCGTCATCGTATCGTCCCAAAAAAGCCCTTCCGGTTCACTAATTCAGCGGTGCGCTAATGGAGCGTGAGTCGGCGCTGTGCTTGCGAACTCAAGATAAAGCGGCCCTAGAGTTATCAGGAAGATGTTTGTGGCAGCCATTCCTCTCAGTTGGAATGACCCCGCTGTTTAGCGGCGTTACCAGTTTCGGTTCGTTAAGCCTGAGGGCGACGTTATCGGACAAGTCCGAACGCCTTAATAAGCCACGGAAATGATCGACTATCGAAACGAGCAATGGCGGGCGATCGATGACTTCTACGAAGTCTCGAACTTTGGACATGTCGCCGCAATAGGCGGGTTCCTCCTTCACAGGCGGATGAATGACTTTGGGTATTTTGTTGTACGCCTGTGCTCACCTCGGAGAATCGAGGAGGTTCACCGGCTGGTTGCATTGGCATTTGTCCCTAATCCGACCGCATTGCCGGCAGCAATCCACGTCAATGGCAACCCGACGGACAACCGCCCGATCAATCTTAAATGGTGCAGCTTCGAGTCCCAGACTTTTACTCGCTCGCTCCGGCCAATACGCAAATTCCCACAACTGGCGGCACATAGCCGACCTGGAGGGAAAGTTGATGACACAGCGGATAGAGGCAGCTCTGCGGGTTGTGAACGGGTCTCTCGAACAATTCCACCGGTCGTAAGAGAATACATCCTCCGCTGCGGGCATTGCAGCCACAGATGGTCTGACAAGGTTCAGATCGCGATAGGGAAAACCGCCTCAAGCTTCTGCCCTGGCTGCGGCACGCGAAACACCTGGAGTCATTCCGCTGCTCTCGAGAGGGCTCACCGACAAGCCCAGGCTGTTTGTGCCGATTGAGCAGAGAACAATTCGCAACGACGTCCGCGCCCTTGTCCTCTTAGCCGTTGTGCGGCGTCGATCTTTCACCTTTTCCGCTGTTAGGAGGACAATGGTGCAGATTGCATCCACGTTGAACACCTCCCGAATTGACGTTGGCTTTAAACAGATGGTCGGGCCTGTAGGGTACAGGCGTTCTGTTCAAATTGATGTCGTTCGCGCGTGTGCCATCCTTTTAGTCATGGGTGCACATCTCCGATTTGAGGAGCCGGACGGTATCGTGGGCTCCATTGCCTGGGCTTGGCACGAATGGGGCGGGTTTGGCGTGCCGTTGTTCTTCACGCTCTCAGGATATCTTGTCTACGGCCTACTCCTCGTCGAGAACCGCAACTCCGGCACAATTGATGTTAGTAGGTTCTTGATCCGACGAAGCTTAAAAATATGGCCTGCCTATTTCGTATTCGTGACGTATCTCGTCGCCATGCCTCTCCTAAAAGGAACCGCAACGCTATCTAGTGTGATGTCAGACTATTGGCCGAATGTTTTGTTTCTTAATAACTACGTGGGACCGAACCCGGCTCTACACACGTGGAGCTTAGCAGTTGAGGAGCAGTTCTATCTTTTGCTTGCTGCGTTCTTGGTTGCATTTGTTCGGATGGGGAAAGCGTCCTGGATCGCTCCGCTCTTTTTGTTGGCGCCGCTGATTTGGAGCGCGTTCAGAGCAATCTGCGCCTTGGCTGGTGACCCTTACCTTTTCGACCCCACGATGCCAGCCACTCATTTATGGCTTGATGGTCTGCTGGTAGGAGCTGGCGTCCGTGCAATTTCTGAGTCCAATCCCGGGATGTTCGCTAAGCTCTGCGCTTGGCGCTGGCCTTTCATAATTGGAGGGATCGCGCTGATGGCGAGCCTAGTTGCGCCCTGGCCCAACTTAAATGACGTATCGCTGTATCGCATACTCCCGGTTAGAGCCCTTGCCTCAACTTTCATTCTGATCGGAATGCTGCATCTTTCCATGACCACCTGGCTGCACGCTATGGCGGCACGGATCGGCCGGTATTCTTACAGCATCTATCTCTGGCATGTGACGGTCCTCGGGATCACCTATCGACTTTTCAGCCCCTCACTCGAAGCAGGAAACGCCATGCACTGGCTGGCCGCAGTAGGAGGGACCGTCGTAGCGGCAATCCTGTTCGGCGCGCTGACGTCCCAGCTCATTGAATGGCCGGTCATAAAAATTCGAGACCGAATATTTCCATCTAGAGCTCAGGAGAGCGAGCCTTCGGCTTTGTCGGGCCGCCGGCGCTCGTCCGCTCGAGGCCTTGCTTCGCGGTGGGCGAAAGAGCCGGGTTCCGCGCGGGCGCCGAACGGGAGCTGGTTAAGTTTGCGACCTAGATTGTGAACTGAATGCCAGCCTCAGAGTAATGGCCGCTGTGCAGACGTGCTCCGCACGTAAAGGGACGCTTTCGGGACTGTCGAGTTCACAGGTCCGCGCATCGTTCCGACGCGCTCAATTCGGCCTTCTTCGCACCAATTGATCACGCGCTGCTCGGAACCAAAATTTCAGCGGCTCGGGCGTCACTGATCGCGCACGATCCAGCCAACCTACGTGCTCTATTGAGCGATCATCCTCGGGTCGGGCGGCCCAATAGCGACCACCTCGTCGTTCACCAGCGGCTGCCGGTCGGCATTCTTTGGTATAGTAATACGATGCGACCGATAAGCGCATCCGGTTCGGAGGACATCTCACGGGATCGGGAAGACCATGCAGCGTCCCGCCGTGCGTTTCCCAAAGAACCATCGTATTGAAGCGCGGAAATACGCGGCGGCCGATAGCTGACATGTCCGTTGGCCACAATTCGAGACTGCCGCCATATGAGTCTGGCCAGTCACGATTCAGATAGACAAGTAAATTCACTCGATGGAATAGCCCAGTGTCAGGGTGCATCTCGAAATCGCGATGGATTTTGGTATACCCTCCCGGTGGCGTCCGGTGCGCGCCCGCCAACTTGTGGCTTGGATCGGACAGCAGGTTGTCAACGCCTGTCACAGTTGAGATGAACTCGCGGAAGCTTTCGCCGTCCACCAAGTCAAAAAAATGCTGGGTGGCTGGACCAAAACCTTGTGAGGCTTCCTGCTTGATTTGACGAACATCGAGGCTCGAGATGATGTGCGATTGATCAATGTTCGCGACTTCATCCGCGATCTCATCCAGGAAGTCATCGGGAAAGCCGTTCGCGACAACGACGTGTGGCCAAGGCTTGGCGTTTAGATATTCGTCCCGTAGGACCTCAGCTCGCTTATGGAGGTCAATTGCGACGGCAAACGTCTTCATGCTCGACCCTCCCAATGCCGAAAATAAGCCCCTTGGATCGGCTGGGGGCTGGCCGAGACGGCTCGCGGCCGATAGGCAACCGATCCCGCGCCATCCACAACACGCACACTAGTCGCTATCCTTTCATCAGCCTGCCCATCGCGTTGCCAATTGCACTCGGTTCCGCCTCAAGTCTGCCTACTTGGTTGTTCGGATTTTGACTTCGGCTGAGAATTTAATCTCCGACCATGTAGCCGACGGCGAACCAGGCGCCGGCCCCGAGCACGCAATCGATGAGGATCACAGCAATCAGAAGCCTGCCCCAGCCACTCCGTTCGATAATGGCTCTGGCGAATGAAAAACCGGAGACGACCTTGCCGGACTGATAGGCGAACATGAGAGCTCACAAAACGAGGATAGTGCGACGCGTTATCGGCAAACACGTCCTAGATGAAACGGATTTTTCCAGATGAGCGGTCCGCCGGATAGCACGACGACAAACCTACTCCGCCGCTCAAACTGCGCGTCGGCGGCCCGTAAAGAAGCTATAAACAAACAGCACGATAACAGCGCCCACCACCGCTCCAATCAAGCCCGCTCCTTCTCCAGGTCGATACCACCCAAGTCCCTGACCAAGATAAGTTGCGACGAAAGCTCCGACGATGCCGAGTACAGCCGTAAGGATAAAGCCGGTCGGCTCATTGTCGCCCGGCATGATGAATTTCGCTATTACCCCGGCTACAAACCCAATGATAATCGTCCAGATAATACCCATATCAACAATCCTCTACAGTAGTTTCGACCATCAGCTCGGAATGCGTCCGTCCGGCGTATACTTGTCCACGGCAGCAGGGAGTTCGCGGGAAAGTCTTGCTAACAGTTCTTCCTGAGGTAGGCCGGTTTGCTGTTCCAATGCGGCCAAGACATCTGGTCCAATAGCCTCCTTCAACCGGGGCGCAGGAAGCTCCTTGTTAGGCCCAGTGTTCACCCAGGAATTGGCGGCATCTCCCTGGCCGTTTTCCTTAAACCGCTCGAGCAGTTCGTTCAGTCCCCCGTTAAGAAGACTACCCACTCCGCCACCCGCGAGTACTCCGCTTAGGTTGCCCAACAGGCCGCCCAAGGGCTGCCCTTGCTGATTTCTGGGTTCAGGCTGAGTAGTCTTGCCGCTTGCGCCCTTTAAAAGCTCTGCGAGCTTGTCCCTGTTCTGGTAACCTGCCAACGCGAGCAAGCCGAGTAACGCTGTCATCGATGGCATCCCGCGTGACATATTCTCCACTCCAGCCTGATCATGAATCTTCGCAGCAACGTTTGAAGCTGCCTCCCGTTCCACTCTCTTGTCTTCTTGTCGCAAAAATCAGTTGCACGGCCGCCCAACGGGCTTGGAAGCCCGCAAGGAGGCAGACAAGCTCGCTCGCGTCGCGTGGAGCAGCCGCATGCTGGGCTCGAAATGACCTACCGAGCTCGACGCGACCTTCGACATGAACTTCGGAGTTCATAGCCGCGCGGCAATGAACCGAACTGACCTTGTTATCGAATATGAACGGATGCTCAGCCACTTAGCGAAATTTTGGGTCACACCGAGAACGCGAACGTCCGTGTTGATTAGCTCTCCACACGTTGAAGGGAGTTTGAATAAGTTGATTGTAGCGATGGAGGTTGGCGCGGCCGCACTGTTCAGTGTTTCCGCTGCAAACGCAGCCAATCAAAAGGATCTGACCGACGTCGCCCAGTATCAACCGGCAGCAAATCTCAACATCGGCACTATCGACACTTTCATGGGCGTCAGCACTATGGCCACCGCCATGATCGGTATTATGGCCAATTTGGCCATCGTATGACCGTAAAAAAGGAGCTACGGCTACGCTCCGCAGTATTAAGCGGTGGCTATGGTGGCCAAGGTTACGGCGGATGATATGGTTGTGGTGTTGCCGAGCATAACGTTTGGCTTCGCCCAGGGCGGATAAGATGGTTGGTGAAAAAGAACCCCGCAGCGATGCGGGCTGTTTTACAGCAACGCTGCCCTTAGTAGGCGGCACGCTCCAGATCGAAAACGAGGATGCGGCGTCCGCCGAGCCCGCATGAAGATTGCCACCTTCAACATCAACAACGTCAAAAAACGTCTGCCAAATCTCCTGCAATGGCTGAAGCAGAGCAAGCCCGATATTGTTTGTCTGCAAGAACTAAAATGCGAGACGAAAGACTTTCCGGAGTCTGATCTCCAACGTGCCGGCTATTCGGCCGTGTGGGAGGGGCAAAGGTCCTGGAATGGCGTCGCCATTTTGTCGAAACGGTCGCAACCGATCGTTACCCGCCGGCGGCTTCCCCGCGATCCCGCTGATCGCGAGGCAAGATACATCGAAGCCGCTGTCGACGGCATGCTGATTGGCTGCCTTTATCTTCCGAATGGAAATCCTCAGCCGGGACCGAAGTTCGATTACAAGATGAAATGGTTTTCGCGGTTGGCTCGGCATGCGGCTCAGGTGCAGAAGCAAGGCCACCCTACCCTCTTGGTCGGCGACTACAACGTTGCGCCAACCGACCTGGATATCTATCCAACGAAGTCATGGGCTAAGGATGCGCTGGTTCAGCCCGCGCCGCGCAGAACGTTTGCCTCGCTCCTTGCGGACGGATGGACTGACGCTCTCCGCGATATTTTCGGTGACGAGCGCATCTATACCTTCTGGACCTACTGGCGAGATCGCTATGAAAAGGATCACGGTCTCCGGCTAGACCACTTTCTTCTCAGCCATTCCGTTGCTTCCCGCTTAGTGGAAGCGGGCTTGGATGGCGACGTCAGAAACGAAGACAACGCCAGCGATCACGCGCCAGCCCGGATCAGGCTGTGCCGGTAGAGCGTGTTGCGAAGCAGGTTCGCTAACGCGGGTACCAAACCGCTGCTTAATGTTTCAACGAATGGACCCGAGATGGTTGCCGCCACCGGTGGCCGTGCGGCGTGCGAGACATTCCCCACGAAGCCAGTTCCACCGAATGGCTGGGGGGTTCTTTTGATCGGATGCGCATGTCGACAAGCGTCTTTTGAAAAAATGCTTCAGACGACCGAAACTACTGTTTACTGCCGACGTTGGCTGACATGGCTCACTATTTCATCATCACAATTACAACCGGCTTGCTCGTGGTGATCACGCTTTTGCTATGGCTGGTTTTTCAACCAATCCCCCCCGGCCATACGCGCCGTGGCGTTCCCGATAAAGCGGCCGCACCTATCGCACTCCAGGGCAGTCGCGGGCAGGCTCCTGCATGGTACACGCTAGTTTGAGGCCCGCCGATTTGCCGTGATCTTGTGCAACCAATAGCATCTCATAAATTAGAAATCGGTCCGTTTCTGTATCGGTGACGAGAACGCTTTTTGCGTTCCCGCCCAATCGAAAGGGGCGAGCATGACACGACTTTTGAGGCGGCCGGATTCGGGGCTGGACGAAAGCACGCTATCTCAGAAAATCTGCTTGGCCATCGCTGCAGGCGGCTCGTTCGCTCTGATCGTGCTGCTATTCTATTTGTTCGGCAGCGTGGATTGAGTCCATCTTCGGCGGACGTCGGTCGAAGGCTTATGAACGACCCTAGCAACTTCGAGCAAATGCGCCGCTGTTCCACCAAATGCCATGCAGACGCGCGAATCATCCGACGACTGAGCACTCACAGCTCGCCCGAATCCAGATGCAAAATTCCTTCTCTGGGCGACCTCCCCCGTAACGGATGATAGCGGACAGTAACGGATAACAACGGATGAATACCCATACCCCGACCCGTACCCCAACTGGGATGAGGTCTTGGGATAAAGCCGAGGATGCTTTAAGTCATTGATTTTATTGGTGGGCGATGTAGGGCTCGAACCTACGACCCGCTGATTAAGAGTCAGCTGCTCTACCAACTGAGCTAATCGCCCGGAACTGTCCGAAATTCCCTTGCGGGAGGGGGTCGTTTAGCAAAGCGAACCCGCGATGTCCAGCAAAGCAGCCCTGCTTTCCCCTGCCGCCGCAACCTTCGGAGAGACGAAAAAGCCGCCGATTTCCGGCGGCTTCCTCTTGGCTATCTTATGTCGGCGGATCAGAGGCGTCCGGGCTTCTGCTGGTCATGGTGATCGGAGTCCCCGTCGCGGTCCTTGCTGTGATCGGACCAATCACCGCCTCGGTCAAAGTGATGATGGTGCCACCCGCTTCCCATTCCGGAGCCGTGATTCATACGGGTGAGAACCATCAGGCGCCGCTTTTGGCCATCGTCGAGGGTCTTGTAAAGCGGATCGGCAGCATCAGCGATCTTTTTCAAAGCCGCAGCTGTCTCGGCCATGCGATCGGCGTGCGCGCGAAGCCGCGCCACCTGATCGACAGGCGCCTGCTTTTCCGCGTCATCATTCTTGGCTTCGTTCTTGCTTTCCTTCTTGGCCTGCATCTTGGCGTCGGCACGATCGATCCGAAGCTTGGCAAAATCACGGATTGCCTTTTCCACCGGCGGCCACAGCTTTTCCTGATCCGGCGTCAGAGTAAGACCGGCGTGGACCGCCGCAATCCGCGCATCGGCGATAGCCGTTCGGTCCTGCTGACTGAGTTGTACGCGATCACGAGACCACAGGTGATGCGGGTGAGCGTACACCGCTGTCGAACCGGCGATGACGAGCGCTGCGACACCGGCGAGGATGGCCTTCTTCATTGGAACTCTCCTTTGCAAGGTCCAATCAAGATGGGGGCGCGCAGCACACCAAGCAAATTACATCTTCGCAAGGGAACCCTATCTTACGAAGATGTAATGTCGCCTCGCGATTCGTCGCGATGATATGTCGCGTCAGGATCTGTCGCTCGCACAAACGGCGGTTGACGCACCGTCCGTTTCACTTGCGGAACGAGCAGTCAACTGGCAGCGGCCGAAGGAAGGTCGCGCTGATGTTTCATCACGATCTTGTTTAGCGCACCGAGATAGGCCTTGGCGGATGCAACCAGCGTGTCAGGATCGGCGGCCTTCGATGTCATCGCGCGGCCGTCCTGGCTGAGACGCACCGACACTTCCGCCTGTGCGTCAGTGCCCTGGGTCACCGCATGAACCTGATAGAGTTCGAGCTTGGCCTCGTGCGGCACTAGCCTCTTGATGCAGTTGAATACGGCGTCGACCGGCCCGTTGCCTTCGGCCTCCTCGATCCGGGTCTGGCCATTGACGGTGAGCTTCATGGTCGCTCGCTGCGGGCCATGGGTGCCTGCGATCACTGTCAACGATGACAGCTTGATTCGATCGTGCGACGCGGCCATTTCCTCGTCCACCAGCGCAATGATGTCCTCGTCGTAGATGTCCTTCTTGCGGTCGGCCAGTGCCTTGAAGCGCACGAACGCATCCTGCAACTGGTTCTCGGCCAGCTTGTAGCCGAGTTCTTCCAGCTTGTGCTGAAAGGCATGGCGGCCGGAATGCTTACCCATCACCAGCGAGGTCTGTTTCACGCCGACGCTCTCCGGCGTCATAATCTCGTAGGTCTGCGCGTTCTTCAACATGCCGTCCTGATGAATGCCGCTCTCGTGCGCGAACGCGTTCCGGCCGACGATCGCTTTATTATACTGCACCGGAAATGAGGTGGCGGCCGAAACCAGCTTGGAGGCACGAGTCAGCATGGTGCTCTCGACGTTGCACCAATACGGCATGACATCGCCGCGGGTCTTGATCGCCATCACGACTTCTTCCAGCGCGGCGTTCCCTGCCCGCTCGCCAATGCCGTTGATGGTGGATTCAACCTGGCGCGCGCCACCCTCGACGCCGGCCAGCGAGTTGGCGACGGCGAGACCCAGATCGTCATGGCAGTGCACCGAGAAGATCGCTTTATCCGCGTTCGGCACCCGCTCGCGAATGGTCTTGAACATCCGCCGGTACTCGTCAGGCACCGCATAGCCAACGGTGTCTGGCAGGTTGACGGTGGTGGCGCCGGCTGCAATCGCCGTCTCTACGCATTTGCACAGGTAGTCAATTGGGGTGCGGGTCGCGTCCATCGCCGACCACTCGACATCCTCGACCAGGTTGCGGGCCTGCGTCACCGTGGCGGTGATGATTTCCAGCACCTCCGCCTCGCTCTTTCGCATCTGATGCGCCAAATGGATCGGCGACGTGGAAACGAAGGTGTGGATGCGGCCCCGCCGTGCATGACGCACCGCTTCACCGGCACGAGCGATATCGCCGGAAATGGCGCGGGCCAGACCTGCGATCACCGCGCTTTTGGCGTTCTTCGCGATCTCCGCAACCGCTTCGAAATCGCCGACCGAAGCGATTGGGAAGCCGGCTTCGATGATATCGACTCCCATGTCGTCGAGCATCTCGGCGACTTCGATCTTCTCCTCGAAAGTCATGGTGGCGCCGGGGCATTGCTCACCGTCGCGCAGGGTGGTGTCGAAAATAACGACGCGGTCCTTGTCGGACTTATTCGCGGTAGTCATGGGGAAAGATCCTCTGGGTCAATGCGCCGTGCGGGCGCTCGAAGGGGTTCTGGTGTTTCCTGCGTTCCCCTGAGTGCCCAGGCAACAACTGCCCAGCCGGCGCTCAGGGGCCGATAAGAAGCAGAAGCCCGCCAGTCAGCAGACTGGGCATGGGCATAGCCGGAATCTCTTCGGAACAAGCAGCCGACGCCACCAGCCCGTGAACTCCTGCCATTTCGCTGCAAGCCAGCATTACCGAACCCTTTAGAGGGTCATTTTCAACAAGAACCGTTGACGGTTCGTTGCCGACCCTTCCTCTACAGATTTTAGACGAGAATGACCTGACATCGCAATGCCCAAAATTTGGTCAGGAATCGTGACCAACCACTCTGCTCAGTTCGTTCGTGCCGGCCTCCCTGTTCCTCGAGATGCCGACGAATCGGAAGCAACTTCGGACTTCTCCCCCGCAGCATGCTTCACCGCTGCCTTCTTTACGCGCAACGCGCTGTTGTTCTCATTTTGCAATGCCTTGCGAACCTTCTTGAATTCACCCAATTCGCTCTTGTCGACCTTGGGGAACCGCAGGTCCAGCCTATCCAGCGCGCCGACAATGGCAGATCCGACCACGACACGCGCGAACCACTTGTGGTCGGCCGGCACGATGTGCCACGGCGCATCGAGCGAGGATGTATGGCGGATCATGTCCTGGTAGGCCGCCTGATACCTGTCCCAGAGCTTTCGTTCGGCGACATCGCCCATCGAGAACTTCCAGTTCTTCGCCGGCTCCTCCAGGCGATCGAGAAAGCGCCGGCGCTGCTCCTCCTTCGAGACGTTGAGGAAGAATTTCAGCACGAGCGTGCCGTTACGGGCGAGATATTTCTCGAAAGCCGAAATATCCTCGAAGCGTTCGCGCCAGATGTTCTTCGTCACCAGCTTCGGTGGAACTTTCTGCTTTGCCAAAATTTCCGGATGCACGCGCACCACCAGTACTTCCTCATAATAGGAGCGGTTGAAGATACCGATGCGCCCGCGTTCGGGAAGCCGCCGCGCCGCGCGCCACATGAAATCATGATCGAGTTCTTCCGTTGAAGGTTGCTTGAAGGAATGCACGTCGCAGCCTTGGGGATTGACGCCGTCGAACACGCTCTCGATGGCGCTGTCCTTGCCGGCGGCATCCATGCCCTGGAAGATCAAGAGCAGCGACCAGCGATCCTGCGCATAGAGCTTTTCCTGCAAATCGCTAAGGCGGTCGCGGTTGGCCTTGATAATCTCCTGCCCGCTGTCCTTGTCGATGCCGCCGCGCTCCGCAGTTTTGTACGAGGCGAGACGAAACGCCCTGGTGTCATCGACACGAAAGGGCTCCACGTAGCGTTTTAATTGTTCTGGCAACAACGATGATGATGTCTTTCTCATAAGGGAATTGCGCCTTTGCTTCCCCATTTCCTGCGGAAGATGGTGGTTTCGAGCGTAGCGAGAAATCGGATCCAAAACAAAATAAAGGCGGGGACAACAAGATAAAATCGTCGATGCTTTCCAGCGTCACCGACCGGATCAAAACTCGAACTGTATTGTGGGTTCGGGCTTCGCCTAGAATTTACTGTTGCCACCAAGGGCATGGGCTTGGTGCGATGGCGACCGTGTGATACCCCCCGCAGGGCATGAGCGAAACCTCACCGCTGGTCGCGTTTTCACATGTCGCCAAAAGCTTCAAAGGCGGCTGTGCAAGAGACGACGATGTAAGAGCCGTGGACGACGTCTCGTTTGCCATCGGCGCGGGCGAATTCCTCGCCGTTGTCGGCGGTTCCGGCTCCGGCAAGACCACACTGCTGCGGCTCGCCAATCGCCTGATCGATCCCGACGCCGGAACTATCACCGTTGCAGGCGAGGATATCGCCGGAATCGACGCGATCGGGCTGCGCCGCAGCATCGGCTATGTATTCCAGAGCGGCGGCCTGTTTCCGCATATGACTATCGCCGCCAACATCGGCATCACGCCCCGCCTGCTCGGGACGCCGAAATCCGAAATCGCCGCGCGGGTCGACGAGTTGATCGATCTGGTGCAACTCGACCGCGCCCAACACCGCGATCGCTTTCCGCATGAACTTTCCGGTGGCCAGCGCCAGCGGGTCGGCGTAGCGCGAGCACTTGCCGCAGAGCCGCGCATCGTCCTGATGGACGAGCCGTTCGGTGCCCTCGACCCGGTAACGCGTGACGCGCTCGGCAACGACTATCGTGCGCTGCACGCCAGGCTCGGTCTCACAACCATCATGATCACCCATGACATGACCGAAGCGCTGCTGCTCGCGGATCGCGTTGCTGTCATGCACGAAGGTCGCCTGGTTGCGCTGGGCACGGCAAAGGAATTGTCCCGCATCGACAACCCTTATGTCGGCGAGCTGCTCGGAACGCCATGCCGCCAGGCCGAGCGGCTTCTGGCAGCGCTCTCGCAGAGCACCACGTTATGAGCCTGCTCTTTGATCCGCGCTGGAATGAAGCGCTCGGTCACCTGCCCGACTATCTTGGCAACCACGTCCGCGTCAGCGTGACGGCGCTGGCGCTGGGACTCGTGATCAGTTTTCCGCTCGCGCTGGCCGCTCGCAACCGGCCGGTGCTGCGGAGTATGATTCTCGGTTTTGCAAGCATCGTGCAGACCATGCCGGGGCTTGCGCTGCTGGCCTTGTTCTATCCGCTCCTCCTGGCTCTGGCGACAATGACGTCGCGATGGTTCAGCCTCGGATTCTCAGCATTCGGATTCTTGCCTGCGGTCCTGGCGCTGGCGCTCTATTCGATGCTTCCGGTGCTGCGCAACACCATCACAGGCTTGCAGGGGATTGATCCTGCATTGACGGAAGCGGCTCGAGGGGTCGGTATGACGGCGCGGCAATCCCTCGTCATGGTCGAACTTCCGCTGGCGCTTCCTGTGATCATGGCCGGCATCCGCACCGCAGCGGTTTGGGTGATCGGCACCGCGACACTCTCTACGCCGATCGGCCAGACCAGTCTCGGCAACTACATTTTTGCCGGGCTGCAGACCCAGAACTGGGTGTTCGTGCTCTTCGGCTGCATCGCCGCGGCAGGCCTCGCGCTGGTCGTCGATCAGTTGCTGGCGCTGATCGAATCCGGCTTGCGGATACGTCGTCCCATCCGCGTGTCAGTCGGCCTTGTCGGAATCGCAATTCTCGTTGCGGCCACACTAGCGCCCTCCCTCACCCGCGCGAAACCCACCTACATCGTCGGCGCCAAAACCTTCACCGAACAATATGTGCTCGCGGCGCTGATCTCGCACCGGCTACAAGCCGCGGGTCTTCCCGTAGCCACCCGCGAGGGTCTTGGCTCCAACGTCATTTTCGATGCGCTAGCGAATGGCGACGTTGACGTCTACGTCGATTATTCCGGCACGCTGTGGTCCAATCAGTTCCATATAACAGACGTCAAGCCGCGCGAGGAACTACTCACCGAGCTCAAGGCGACGCTGGCGCGGCAGAATATCACGCTGCTTGGTGAACTCGGCTTCGAGAACGCCTACGCGCTGCTCATGCCAAAAACACGAGCTGACGCGCTGAACATTCATTCGATCTCCGACCTCGCCGCCCGCGCGGGCACGATGTCGATCTCCGGCGACTACGAATTCTTTGCCCGGCCTGAATGGATAACTCTGAAGAAGATTTACGGATTGTCGTTTCGCGAGCGGCGGCAGATGCAGTCGGACTTCATGTATGCCGCGGTGGATTCCGGTGAAGTCGACGTGATAGCGGGCTACACCAGCGATGGACTGATCGCCAAATACGGCCTGACCGTGCTTGACGATCCCCGACACGCCATTCCGCCCTATGACGCGATCGTGCTGATATCGCCGCGGCGCGCCAACGACGCAAAGCTGCGTGCCGCAATTCAGCCGTTGCTCGGAAGAATCAGCCTCACGCTCATGCGCGAGGCAAATCTTCGCGCCAGCGGCAGCGACGCGGACAGTTCATCGGCAACGGTGGCGCGGTGGTTATGGGCGAAGATCGACGAGAAATAAGGTGGTGGGTGCTTACTTGTGTACCCTCACAGCGCGGTACCTTTCCCTCTCCTTGTGGGAGAGGGAGCCTCAACTCACTGTTAGTCGACCCGCGCACCACACTCCTGATCATTGAGATCGTACCGCGCGATCAATCATAGGCAGGATTGAAGAACTTCAGTTCTTCGCTTTGTCGACCAGTGCGGCCTTCTTGATCCACGGCATCATGTCGCGGAGTTTTGCACCGACCTCCTCGATCGGATGGGCAGCAAGCCTTGCGCGGGTCGCCTTGAAGGAAGTCTGGTTGACCTTGTTTTCCAGCATCCAGTCGCGAGCGAATTTGCCGGACTGAATATCGTCGAGCACGCGCTTCATCTCCTTCTTCGTCTCCGCGGTCACGATGCGCGGACCCGTGACGTATTCGCCGTATTCAGCGGTATTGGAGATCGAGTAGTTCATATTGGCGATACCACCCTCGTAGATCAGATCCACGATCAGCTTCACCTCGTGCAAACACTCGAAGTAGGCCATCTCTGGTGCATAACCGGCTTCCACCAAGGTCTCGAAGCCGTTCTTGATCAACTCGACCAGACCACCGCAGAGCACAGCCTGTTCGCCGAACAGGTCGGTCTCGCACTCTTCCCTGAACGTGGTCTCGATGATGCCAGCGCGGCCACCACCGATCGCCGAGGCGTAGCTAAGACCAAGATCATGCGCGTTACCCGAGGAATCCTTGGCAACCGCAATCAGGCAAGGAACGCCGCCGCCGCGTTGATACTCCGCCCGCACAGTGTGGCCAGGACCTTTCGGAGCGATCATCAGGACGTCGAGATCGGCGCGCGGGTCCAGCAGATTGAAATGCACGTTGAGTCCGTGCGCGAAGATGAGCGCCGCACCCTTCTTCATGTTGTCGTGCAGCTGCTCGCGATAGATGTCGCCCTGCAGTTCATCAGGCGTCAGCATCATCACGAGATCGCCCCACTTCGCGGCATCGGCGACTTCCATCACCTTGAAACCAGCAGCCTCAGCTTTCTTGGCGGAAGCAGAGCCCTTGCGCAGCGCGATCGCGACCTCCTTGACGCCGGAGTCCTTCAGGTTCAGCGCATGGGCGTGGCCCTGGCTACCATAGCCGACGATGACCACCTTCTTTCCCTTGATCAGGTTCAGGTCGGCGTCGCGATCGTAATAAACACGCATGGTTGGTCCTCTTTTGCGGCCACAAGTTGCGCCCGGTTTTAGGGCTACGGATGCCGGGAAACAAGTCCGCTGCAATGCCTTGAATGATGGAAAAACTTCAAAGGTCGTCCGGTAGGAAAAGGTGAATAGCGCCGGCGACAAACACAAGACTATGCCGGAGGCTCGTCGCCTGGCTTGCGGCAGAGATAAGTGCCGTGAAGCGGCGCGTGATAGTCCGCAGATACCAGCGCAAAGCCGACGTCCTTCAGCATCCGCTCAATCACCCAGCCAAAGGTCGAATGTTCGTCGCGCATGTGGCTGGCGACCTCGCCGCTTGGGAAGTCGTGGTTGTTGATGTTGAATTCCGCCCATTGCTCGACCGTTCGGTCGGAGCCATCCGGTTCGCGGACGAACACGATGTCGCGCAGAAACAGCTGTCCGCCGGGCTTGACGACGCGGAACATGCGTGACAGCGCGACTGCCTTCCAGAAATCCGGCAGATGATGCAGCGTGAACTCGCTCACGACCAGATCCAGAGAATCCGATGCGAGAGCAAAACTGAGCAGACCGGCCGCCTGAGTCCGGATCGCAACGTTGCCGTCACGCGCCTGGGCCTCGGCCAGAGCGAGCGCTGCCGGCGCAATATCGACCGCATAGACTTCCGCACCCATCCTGGCGGCTTCACAAGCAAGCGTGCCCGTGCCGCAACCGATATCTGCGATCCGCCAGCCGGGCCGCACGCCTAGCTTGGCGAGAGTTGCGCGAGCCCGGCTGCCGCTATCATCGTGATCATAGATCGCGGAGCGCGCAGCAATGAGCGAATCCAATCCGATCCGCCCACGTTCACTGTAAAACCAGTCGCGCGCCAGCATGACCTTACATCCCTTCCGGTCCGCGCCCGATCGCAGCGACACCGGTTCGCGACACTTCGACCAGACCGATCGGCCGCATCAGGTCGACAAACTGATTGATCTTCGAGGTGCCGCCCGTAATCTCGAACACAAAGCTCTCATTGGTGGCATCCACCACACGAGCACGAAAGACCTCTGCGAGCCGCATTGCCTCGATACGTTGGTCCCCCGAACCCTTCACCTTGACCATGGCTAGCTCGCGCTCGATGGAGCGCCCGGTCAGTGTCATATCAACGACCTGATAAACCGGGATCATGCGGTCGAGCTGATGCTTGATCTGCTGGATCACCATTGGGGTGCCAGTGGTGACGATGGTAATTCGCGAGACGTGCTTCTGATTTTCGGTCTCGGACACCGTCAAGCTTTCGATGTTGTAACCGCGACCTGAGAACAGCCCGATCACCCGCGCCAACACGCCCGGTTCGTTGGCGACCAGCACCGACAGCGTGTGCGTCTCGTTCGGATCGCGGCGCTCTTCGAGAAAGTAGGCGGAAGCGGGCTGGTTCATGGATATGTTCTCAAATCGATATCGTGATTGCCGTCATTGCCGAGCGTAGCCGTTCGTAAAACGGCGTCGTTTCGTTCGCCTGTGCCCCGGCAAGCCGTCTTCACGATGGATGCGCAGATCAAGTCCGCGCATGACGATCTGTGCGTGGCGACACTTCGAGACATTTTCACACCAGCGCCTTGCCGCCGGCAAATGCGGCCGCGGTCGCATCGTCATTGGCTTCCGCCGGCAACAGCATTTCGTTGTGCGCCTTGCCGGATGGAATCATCGGGAAGCAGTTTTCCAGCGCTGCGACGCGGCAGTCGAACAGCACCGGCTTCTTCACCGAGATCATCTCCCTGATCGCGCCGTCGAGATCAGACGGCTTGGTCGCCTGCAGGCCGACACAGCCGAAGGCATCGGCGAGCTTGACGAAATCGGGAAGCGCCTCTGAATACGAGTGCGACAGGCGGTTGCCGTGCAGCAACTGCTGCCACTGCCGTACCATGCCCATGTACTGGTTGTTGAGGATAAAGATCTTGATCGGGAGTTCGTGCTGAACTGCCGTCGACATCTCCTGCATCGTCATCTGTACCGAAGCATCGCCGGCAATATCAATGACGAGGCTGTCGCGATGCGCCACTTGCACTCCCAGCGCGGCCGGCAAACCGTAGCCCATAGTACCGAGGCCACCCGAGGTCATTAAGTGGTGCGGCTCCTCGAATCCGAAGAACTGCGCAGCCCACATCTGATGCTGGCCGACCTCAGTTGTGATGTAGGTGTCCCGGCCTCGCGTCGCCTCGAACAGACGCTGGATCGCGAACTGCGGCAGAATCACATCGTCGTTCTTCTTATAAGCCAGCGAGTTTCGCGCGCGCCAGCGCCCGATCTCGAACCACCACGGATCGATTTTAGGGTTTTTGCCTTCCGCCTTGAAAGCCTGCAACAGGTCGGCCATCACGCTGCCGGCATCACCGATGATCGGCACGTCGACGCGGATATTCTTGTTGATCGATGAGGGGTCGATATCGATGTGAATTTTCTTTGATCCCGGCGAGAACGCATCGGTACGACCCGTTATTCGATCGTCGAAGCGTGCACCGATGCACAGCATGACGTCGCAGTCATGCATCGCCATGTTGGCCTCATAAGTGCCGTGCATGCCGAGCATTCCAAGCCAGTTCTTGCCGGAGGCCGGATAGGCCCCTAGTCCCATCAAAGTGGACGTAATCGGAAAACCAGTGGCTTCGACCAGCGCGCGCAGCGTCTTCGACGCCTCTCGGCCCGAGTTGATGATGCCGCCGCCGGTATAGATCATCGGCCGCTTGGCATTCACCAGCAGCGCGACAGCCTTGCGGATCTGTCCGGCATCCCCCTTTATCTGAGGCTTGTATGACGCGTGGACATCGGTCTTGCGCGGCGGGTGATAGGTTCCGGTGGCGAACTGCACGTCCTTGGGCACATCGACCACGACCGGCCCGGGGCGGCCAGTAGTCGCCACATAGAACGCCTCGTGCAACACCTTGGCGAGATCGTTGACGTCGCGCACCAGCCAGTTGTGCTTGGTGCAGGGCCTGGTGATACCGACAGTGTCGCATTCCTGAAACGCATCGTTGCCGATCAGGTGCGTCGGCACCTGGCCGGTGATGCAGACCAGCGGGATCGAGTCCATCAGCGCATCGGTCAGCGGCGTCACCATATTGGTAGCGCCGGGCCCCGAGGTCACGAGCACCACCCCCGGCTTGCCGGTGGAGCGGGCGTAGCCTTCGGCCGCGTGACCCGCGCCCTGCTCGTGCCGCACCAGGACATGCTCGATATCGCTCTGCTGAAAAATTTCGTCATAGATCGGGAGTACGGCCCCGCCCGGATAACCGAAAATGCTTTTGACACCATGGTCAACGAGGGCTCGAACAATCATGGCCGCACCGGTCATCTGATTGGAATCTTGGCGCTTGGTCTGACTCATGGTCGGCTCCGGATTCGCGCAGGCTTCGTGTCCGCCAGCGTCGCAAACAATAAAAAAGGGCCTTGAAGGCCCCCGGCACACCGCCTTCCATTCGGACGGCTCAGCCGTCCCGGGCGGTGCTCCAGGATACGATGATAACGGGGACGAGGTGGCGGATAACAAAGTTGCGCATTTTACAGCTAACGTTCCCAAAGGTTGCGCGGGTTATACGGGGCGGATTTGCGGCCGTCAACGGTGTTTCGATGCAAATAAGCCGGTTTCGGCGGTTTGGAAGGGGGCCGAGGGGCCAGACGCCTCAGCGCGAAACGTCAAACCCCCTTAGTCCAGCGCCTTTCTGGCCTCCTCAGGCCGCACCCAGGCGAACTCTGTCAACTGATGGCGAAACCAGGTGAACTGCCGCTTGGCATAGTGGCGCGTGTCGGCGCGCCCGATCTGGGCGGCCTCCGCCAGCGAAATCTCGCCGCGCAGATGCCGGACCAGCGCGGGGACGCCATGCGCCTTCATTGCCGGCAGGAACGGGTCGAGACGCCGTTCGGCCAGCGCCGCGACTTCCTCCAGCGCCCCGGCCGCCAGCATCGCATCGAAACGGGCGTCGATCCGCGCGTAGAGCACTTCACGATCCGGAGCAACGAAGACCGCCCTCGCCCGCTCGGGCGGCAGCAACGGCGGCAAGCCATCGCTATGCCAATCGATCAACGAGCGTCCGGTCGTCTCGACCACTTCGAGGGCACGGGCGATGCGGGCGCGGTCGCGCGGTTTCAGACGTTGCGCCGCCGCCGGATCGCGCCGCGCGAGAACAGCATGAAGCACTTCGGCCCCATCACGTTCGAGGCGCGCTCGGACGTCATCGCGCACCTGAGACGGAATCGGCGGCACCGCCGACAGGCCGCGCGTCAGCGCTTTGAAGTAAAGGCCGGAGCCACCGACGAAGATAGGCACCCGGTTTTGCGCGCGAGCTTCGGCAAGAGCGACCGCTGCATCGGCGACCCACATCCCGGCGGAGCAGTTCACGCTCGCATCGACATGGCCGTAGAGCCGGTGTGGCGCTCGCGCCTCCTCATCAGGGGTCGGCCGCGCGGTCAAGATGCGGAGATCTCGATAGACCTGCATGGAGTCGGTATTGATGACGACGCCGCCCGTCCGTTCGGCAAGCGACAACGCTAACGCAGACTTGCCGCTCGCGGTCGGCCCTGCGATAAGCACGGCATCCGTCGCCTGCCCGTTTACCTCGCCAGAGCTCTCCCCATCCATGTCGCTCGTCGCCACGCTGATCTGCAATCCGGTTAACCCCGCGCTCGATAGCACGGTGCTCGACGGCGCGCGCGCAATTCTGAGCAATGCCGGCCCGGCGCGCTGGCTGTGGGACGAAGTCGCGGCCGACATTCCCTTCGAAAGCGACGAGCCCATTCCGGCCATTGCGCAGCGCCTGCGCGAGGCGCGAGGCGATCTGCCGATCGACGTGGTGATCCAGCCGCAGCTCGGCCGGCGCAAGAAGCTGTTTCTGGCCGACATGGATTCCACCATGATCGGCCAGGAGTGCATCGACGAACTCGCCGATTTCGCCGGTCTCAAGGCACATGTAGCAGCAATCACCGAGCGTGCCATGCGCGGCGAAATGCAGTTTGAAACCGCGCTGCGTGAGCGCGTGGCGTTGCTGAAGGGTCTTTCCGTATCAGTCGTAGACGAGGTGCTGGCAAAGCGCATCACGCTGACACCGGGCGGGCGCGAATTGGTCATGACCATGCGCTCCAATGGAGCCTATACCTGCCTGATCTCAGGCGGCTTCACCTTGTTCACCAAAGCAGTGGCCGCCATGATCGGTTTTCAGGAAAATCGCGGCAATACGCTACTGGTCGAAGACGGAAAATTGTCGGGCGCGGCCGCCGAACCGATCGTCGGTCGCGAGGCGAAACTTGCAACTCTGATCGAACTGCGCGAGGCCTCCGATCTCGACAATCTTGATACGCTGGCGGTCGGCGACGGCGCCAACGACCTCGGCATGATCCAGCAGGCTGGCCTAGGTGTCGCCTATCACGCCAAGCCCGCGGTTGCCGCGGCAGCAGCAGCCCGAATCGATCACGGCGACCTTACCGCCCTGCTCTATGCGCAGGGATATCGACGCGACGAGTTTGTGAACGCTTGAGTCCATTCAGACTTAAAGCGCAATCAGCCGCCGTCCCTGTTTATTGTTCAGTGATCCACGTCTTTCGCCGCTCCATCGAACGGCGATTGCCCCGACCACGACAACCGCGCTCCGATGTGGTTCGTACCTACTTCAGGCTCAGCGCCACAAACCGCAGTTCGCCGGCGCCGTTCGAAACCATCAGCAACACTGCCTTTTTGCCGTCCTTCTTCAGTTGATCGACGCGCTTGCGGATATCGGAAGCGCTACTCACGGCCTCCTGCGCCACCTCTACGATGACGTCGCCGGCGCTGAGCCGCTTCTCGGCCGCGTCGGAATCCGCGTCCACATCGGTGACGATGACGCCCTTGACACTGTCCTTAATCTTGTAGCGCGCACGCAGATCCTTGCTAAGCGTGGCGAGATCGAGACCGAGCGCCTTCTGCGTTACGGGCTTGTCGTCGTCATCAGGCTTGGTCTTGATCGAGACGGGCGTTGCCTTGTCGCTGTCGTCGAGGCGTCCCAGCGTTACCTTCTTGGTCTCTTCCTTGCCTTTGCGAATGATCGTGACCTTGACTGTCTTGCCAACTGCCGTGTCGGCGACAAGGCGAGACAAATCTTTCGGCTCCTTGATGTCCTTTCCGTCGAAAGCGATGATGACATCGCCGGGTTCGATGCCGGCAGGTTTAGCTGGACCTTTATCCTCCACGCCGGCAACGAGCGCCCCGCGGGTCGGTTTGATATTGAGGCTGTCGGCGATCTCGTCGGTGACCTGCTGGATACGGACACCAAGCCAACCTCGACGCAACTCACCGAACTGCCGTAATTGATCGACAACGCCTGCTACCGTCTTCGACGGCACCGCAAAGCCGATCCCGATAGAACCGCCCGACGGCGAGATGATCAGCGTATTCACTCCCACGACCTCGCCCTCGAGATTGAACAGTGGACCACCGGAGTTGCCACGGTTAATGGAGGCATCGGTCTGGATGTAGCTGTCATAGGGGCCGTTGTTGATGTCGCGGTTGCGCGCCGAGACGATCCCGGCGGTAACGGAACCGCCAAGACTGAACGGATTGCCGATGGCAATCACCCATTCGCCGAGCCGCAACTTGTCGGAATCACCGAACTTGACGGCGGTCAGCGGGTGCGGCGGCTTGAACTTCAGCACCGCGAGATCGGTTTTCTTGTCGACCCCGACGGTTTCAGCCTTGACCTTGGTGCCATCATTCAGAATGACGTTGATCTCGTCGGAATCCGCGATGACGTGATTATTGGTGACCACAATTCCGGCGGCATCGACGATGAATCCGGAGCCGAGCGAGTTTGTTTTGTGCGTTTGCAGGCCGCCATTCTTGCCGCCGCGGCGATTCTTGAAGAAGTCGTCGAAGAACTCCTCGAACGGTGATCCCGGCGGAAGTTGTGGAATGGCGCGGCGGCTCTCGCCGCTCTTTGCTTCAACGGTTTGGGTCGTCGAGATGTTGACCACCGCGTCGATCACCTTTTCCGCCACGTCGGCGATGCCATCGGGACCGCGGGCCAGCGCCGGCTCGGATATCATGGCGCTAGCGGCGCTGAGGCATAGCGCGATCAGCAGGGAACGCCGGCGAAAGCTCAACGCGTGAATCGCTCGGATCATGTTTCGAGTCTCTCCTGGAGAAGCATATTGCCGGGCATACACTGCGCCGGACGCCGAACACGCGCAAGCAGCGAAACGGCGCTCGCTGATCCATCGGGATTTCCGATTACGGCAAAAAGCTGGCACCACCTTCACGATACGTTGCAAGCTCAGGCTTTCGAAGCGCTCCCGCCCGTTGGCTCCGGTAGGTTTCCGCCACTGATAGAAACAGAAGCGGCGATCTATCTTTTGATACGATACGGCCTCTTCATGCCGACCGACGGTCTTCGCGCGAAAACCTATGATATTCACTCGCATGATCTCAGCGATCGTCGCGGCGATTGCCTAGAATTACAGCATCACTGGCGGATCAAACTATAGAGTCGGTGGCCGCCAAGAGCCTGCCCCCTAACGCCTGACCAGCCAGATCAGGATAAGGCCCACGATTGCCGACCCGATACCCACCATCCGCAAAATGTGTTCTGGAGCTGCCAGCGCACTTTTCATCGCTCGCCGCGTCCAATCCGGTGCCGCGGCAAACAGGATGCCTTCAAGCATGAAAAGGATACCGAGACCGATAAGAAAATCGGCGAAGGCGATGGAACCCATCGGCGGCGTCTCCCGGCATCGCGATCTTTCGGGTTTACGGCTTCGCCGCCGATGCCGCAGGCCTGCCGCTTGGATGCCCGAAGAAACGGAAGAAGTCGGAATCGGGCTTCAGCAGGAAGCGGGTAGCGCTGCCCTTCAATCCGTTCTGGTAGGCGGTCATTGACCGGTAGAACGCAAAGAAGTCCGGGGCCTTGTTGTAGGCCTCGGCAAACAGCCGGTTGCGCTCGCCATCGCCCTGGCCGCGGATCTGCTCGGCCGCGGAATTGGCCTCGGCCACGATCACGGTCGCTTCGCGATCAGCCTTTGCCCGGATCTCCTGCGCTTTCTGACCACCCTGAGCGCGGAACTCGGCGGCTTCCCGTTGTCGCTCAGTCTGCATGCGCTGATAGACCGCCTGACTGTTCTGGTCCGGCAGATCGGCTCTCCGAATCCGAACATCGACGACCGAGATGCCGTATCCGCTGGCCTCCTTGTCGAGCTGGTCGCGGATGCGACCCATCAGTTGTTCGCGCTCATCCCGCACCACCTGGATGAAGGTGACCTCGCCCAGAACACGACGCAACGACGCATTAAGCAGTGTCGTCAACTGGATATTGGCTGCCTGGACGGAGCCGACGCTTTGGTAGAAGCGCAGCGCATCCTTGATTCGATAGCGCGCGAACGCATCGACAACGAGCCGCTTCTGGTCCGACGCAATGACTTCCTGCGACGCCTGCTCGAGGTCCAGAATTCGTTTGTCGATCTGGATCACGGAGTCCACAAACGGCGCCTTGAAATGCAGTCCCGGCTCGGTGACGACACGCACCGGTTCACCCAGTCGCACCAGCAACACCTGATCGGTCTGGCTCACCGTGAAAACGGAACTATATCCCACCACCAGCAAGGCCAGCCCCACGAGTAGCCCGGCAATCCCTAAAACTCCGATTTTCATCGGGCGCTCCCGTTCGTCCTGGCTGGCTGGTTCGCGGTCCCGGCACCACGCGGCGATGTCAATTCGCTCAGCGGCAGGTAAGGCAAGATACCCGGCGACGATGAACCCGGATCGTATACGAGCTTGTCGGCGTCTCCGAGCACATGCTCCATGGTCTCCAGGTAGATGCGCTCGCGCGTCACGTCAGGCGCCGTTTTGTAGGCCTCATAAACCTGCAGAAACCGAGAACTCTGGCCCTTGGCTTCGGCGATGGCCTGTCCCTTGTAGCCTTCAGCATTCTGCACGATCTGCGACGCCCGGCCGCGCGCATCGGGAATAACTCGATTGGCGTAGGTCTGGGCTTCGTTCTGCAGCCGCTCGAGGTCAGCACGCGCCGCCTGCACGTCGCGGAATGAATCGATGACCTGAGCCGGCGGATCGACCTTCTGCATCTGCACCTGCTGAATCAGAACACCGGCACCATATTCATCCAGGGTCTTCTGCATCAGTTCATGCACCGAAGCTTCAATTTTGGTTCGCTCGGACGTTAGAATGGGTTGAATATCCGAACGTCCCACCAACTCGCGCATCGCACTTTCGGCCACCGCTTTGACGGTACCTTCCGGATTCTGGATATTGAACAGGAAGTCACCGACCCCGCCCGGCTTGATCCGCCACAATACCGTGAAATCGACGTCGACGATGTTTTCATCGCCCGTCAGCATCAGACTTTCCTCCGGCACATCGCGCATCGTGCTGGTGTTCCGGGCCGGGTCCTGAGCCAGCGTCAAACCGATATTGAGGGTCGAGACACGCAGCGCCTTCGGCAGCAACACGGTCTCGATCGGATACGGCAGATGATAATTGAGGCCAGGCTGCACGGTCCGTACATGCTTGCCGAAGCGCAGCACCACACCGAGTTCTTCCGACTGCACCCGGAAGAAGCCGGACATCCCCCAAATCACGACCGCGCCGACCAGGATCAGCAAGATGCCCATGCCGCTCAGGTGTCCGCCTGGCAACAGTTGCCGGATACGTTCCTGAGCCCGACGCAGCAGATCCTCAAGATCCGGTGGCTTGGGTCCAGTCGGCTGCGGGCCGGCTCCCCAAGGCCCTTTCGGACCCTGACCCCACGGCCCCCCGGTTTGATTCTTCCACGGCATCGACACTCTCCTCCGCGCGGATGGGCCTTTAAAGCCTAACCTCGCTCTCCATTCGACCTTATAGGGGACGCTCTCGGCCCTTACAACGCGGCTTGTTAGCTGCAAGGAGCTATATTCGATCAGACAAATGTCAATGCAAACATCAGGGAATGCGGTTAATGCATCCGACGGCGATATGTCACATAAGAATAATCGGCAGTGTCGCCGCTGGCCACCGTGTTTCGGCAGCGGGCGACTTCGTGCCAGATCGAAGGATCGATCGGCGGGAAAAAAGTATCCCCATCGACTTGGGCATGAACCTCGGTCACTTCGAGGCGGTCGGCTACAGGCATGGACGCGGTATAGATCTCGGCACCGCCGATCACCGCAATCTCAGCGACCGAACGCCGCATGGCATCTCCTTTTGCGATGGCGAGCGCGTCTACCAGCGATCGTGTCACCAACGCTCCGGCCGCCGTAAAGTCCGGATCGCGGGTGATGACGATGTTGGTTCGTCCCGGCAGTGGCCGACGCAATGAGTCGAAGGTTTTGCGCCCCATTACGATCGGCTTGCCGATGGTGATCGCCTTGAAGCGTTGCAGATCGGCTTTCAGCCGCCACGGGATTCCATTGCGCTGACCAATTACCCCGTTCTCGGCAACCGCAACCACCAGGGCTATTTCCGGACGCAGGGAGACAATCCCGGTCATACGGCGACCTCGGCCTTGATGTGCGGATGGGGATTGTAATTTTCGAGTTTGAAGTCCTCGTAGCGAAACGCGAAGATATCCTTCACCTCGGGGTTAATTGTCATCGTCGGCAGCGGCCGCTCGGGTCGCGCGAGTTGAAGCCGAGCCTGCTCAAGATGATTCGAATACAGGTGCGCGTCGCCCAGGCTATGTACGAAGTCGCCGGGATTAAGCCCCGTAACCTGCGCAACCATCATCGTCAGCAGCGCATAAGACGCGATATTGAAGGGTACGCCGAGGAATACGTCGGCCGAGCGCTGATAAAGCTGGCATGACAGTTTTCCGTTGGCGACATAGAACTGAAACAGGCAATGGCACGGCGGTAGCGCCATCTTATCGACATCGGCCGGATTCCACGCACTGACGATCAACCGCCGCGAATCGGGGTTGCGTTGGATCATGTCAATGACGTTGGCGATCTGGTCGATACTGCGACCGTCCGGCGCGGGCCATGAACGCCATTGCGAGCCGTACACCGGACCGAGATCGCCGTTTGCGTCGGCCCACTCGTCCCAGATCGAGACGCCGTTGTCTTTCAGATATTTAATGTTGGTCTCGCCCTTCAGGAACCAGAGCAGTTCATGCACGATCGACCGGAGGGGAAGCTTCTTGGTGGTCAGCATCGGAAAGCCCGATGCGAGATCGAAGCGCATCTGATGTCCAAAGACAGACAGCGTTCCGGTGCCGGTACGGTCATGCTTCTCCGTACCTTCGCCGAGTATTCGTTTGAGCAGATCGTGATATTGATTCATGCCAGTGGCGCTTTCGGGCGATGAACTTAGCGTCGGATCGGTTGATCTGACAGCGCCGCGCCTCATTATACCCGGGAAAATGGATCGCTGAGACGGCAAAAAAATGTGCCGTCTGGCACCCTTTTTTCCTCACGTTTTGCAGACTATATTAAAAGCGCCGGTTCGCCGGCTATGGAAATAAATGGCCGCCGCAATAAACCATTCGGACCCGGGGGCAGTACCCGGCGCCTCCACCAGAGCCCGACTCGGCAGATTTCGGGTTCTGGCGGGGGCGAAACAGGATCGACGAGGGCGTAAAGGGCTCGCTTTTTCCCGGTATGGTTCCGCCGTTATCGGGCTATGCAATAGTTGCAAACGACAACTATGCTCCGGTTGCTCAGGCTGCGTAACGCAGTTTGAAAGACCACTCTGAAGTCCTGATGGGTTAAGCTCCGTCAGGCGGGGTTCGGAGGCACCTGGCAACAGAAGCCTCCACTTTAATCCGTTCACCGCTTCAGCCCAACTGGCGACGAGAAACTTACCGGTCCGACCCCAACCGCTGCTGACCTCGCAAGATCGTGGGAGTATCATCGCGAGACGGCGCGAGTCGGCTTAGACGTTCGCGGCGATTTGCGCATACTGCCGAGGCGACGAGACCTAATCGATGCAAACCGATCATATTCGCTACGATTTGCTTACGAGCGACGCAATGCGCGGTGTCCTGCGCCGCGTGCTGATGGACGCCGCCGAGCACGGGCTGCCGGGCGAGCACCACTTTTTCATCACCTTCATGTCGACGGCCGACGGAGTGACGATATCGTCCCGCCTTCTGGCGCAATATCCCGAGGAGATGACCATCATTCTCCAGCATCAGTTCTGGGATCTGACGGTGACCGAAGATCACTTCGAGGTCGGGCTGTCGTTCGGCGGGGTGCCGGAGCGCCTCGTGGTTCCCTTCAGCGCGATCAAGGGCTTCTTCGACCCATCGGTACAGTTCGGATTGCAGTTTGAGCCGGCTGCGACAGAAACAACCGAGACGGAGAAAGCTGAGATCGAGACAAGCGCGAGCGAGACCTCGAGGACGACCCCGACTGCGCCCTCCCCGACGGCGCTGGCCGTTCCGGCCAATCCTTCTCAGCCGGCCGAAACCGAGGACAAACCTAAACCTGGCCAGGGCGCCGAGGTTGTCAGACTGGACCGCTTTCGCAAGAAGTAACCCGGGGTTGCATTTGCCGGATTGTCCTTTGGCGGGCGGAGGATTGGGCTGCGCCCCACAGCGGCATCAAACATAACGGACCGGACCATGGTTGCGTCATCACGCACGGCGAAAACGCGCACGGAAACCGATAGCTTCGGTCCCATCGAAGTTCAGGCAGACCGCTACTGGGGAGCCCAGACCGAACGCAGCCGACAAAACTTCCGCATCGGAGACGACCGGATGCCGATGCCGCTGATTCGAGCGCTCGGCATCGTCAAACTCGCAGCAGCACAGACCAATCGGGAGCTTGGCCTGCTCGACCGCCGGCGCACGAACGCAATCATTCGCGCGGCACGCGAAGTGATCGACGGCAAGCTCGACGAGCATTTTCCGCTGGTGGTCTGGCAGACCGGTTCCGGCACACAGACCAACATGAACCTCAACGAGGTCATCGCCAATCGTGCCAATGTGTTGCTCGGTGGCGAACTCGGCCATAAGAAGCCCGTTCACCCAAACGACCACGTCAACATGAGCCAGTCGTCGAATGATTCATTTCCGACGGCGATGCATATCGCGGCGGCTCATGGCATCGTGTCAGACTTGGTTCCCGCCCTGGCCGCTCTGCTCAAGGCGCTACGCGAAAAAGAAAAGGTCTTCGCTAATATCGTCAAGATTGGGCGGACTCATACCCAGGATGCAACTCCGCTGACGCTCGGCCAGGAATTCTCCGGCTATGCGGCGCAGATCGAGAGCGGTCTGGCCCGGCTCCACATAGCACTGAAGGATCTCTATCCGCTGGCGCAAGGCGGAACCGCGGTGGGGACAGGACTGAACTCGAAGCCAAAATTTGCCAAACTGTTTGCGAAAAATGCAGCACTGCTTACAAAACTCCCCTTCACAAGCGCTCCAAACAAATTTGAGGCGTTGGCTTCAAACGACGCCTATGTTTTCGCTCACGGCGCGATCAATGCAGTCGCAACGGGCCTGTTCAAGATCGCGAACGACATCCGCCTTCTGGGTTCCGGACCTCGGTCTGGCCTCGGAGAGCTGATTCTTCCCGAGAACGAACCTGGGTCATCCATTATGCCGGGGAAGGTCAACCCTACGCAGTGCGAAGCGATGACAATGGTCTGTTGTCGGGTGTTCGGAAACCATACGACCGTGACTGTGGCTGGCAGTCAGGGGCATTTCGAACTTAACGTTTACAAGCCGGTTTTGGCTTACTGTATGATCGACTCCATACAGCTGCTCGCCGACGTCGTGCGTTCATTCACCGAACACTGCATCAAAGGCATCCGTGCCGACGAGCAGCGGATTCGCGAATTGATGCAACGCTCGCTCATGCTGGTCACGGCTCTCGCGCCAAGGATCGGCTACGATAACGCGGCGAAGGTCGCTAAGGCCGCCCACGCTCGCGGATCAACATTAAAGGAGGAGGCTCAGCGGCTCGGCTTTGTTACGGCTGCGGAGTTCGACCGATTGGTGCAACCCAGCAAAATGACCCGACCAGGATAAAATGACCGGTCGGAGCTTTGTAGTTCTATCATTCTCTAACAGGCTGATATTCTAACGATCAGGGTTTTGGCAATTATTATATTCTAATATTGCGTGGCATATTAGACAAAATTTTCTACCCTGCTGCGATGCATCATGGTACATCCCCAATTATAGCCGCTTTTGGCGGAATGAATTTTCGATGTTTGCGGCTGCGCGTTCCCGGCATTCAAGACAGCGGAATTAGTCATGGGGGATGTGATTAACTTGAACAAGCGCAGGAAGCGCGCCGAACGCAAACAGGCGGCCGCCACCGCTGACGCTAATCGCGCGCGCTTCGGCCGCAGCAAAGCCGAGCGCGATCTTTCCGAACAGCAGAGGATGCGAGAACTGCGTTTGCTCGATCAACACCGCATCGACGGCGAGGACGCGTCATGAAATCGCCAGTAGTGAAACGATCGATCGTAGTGGCTGGTCACAAGACGAGCGTGAGCCTCGAGGAAGCATTCTGGAACGGGATGAAAGAAATTTCGAGTCACCGCGACATGACGCTGTCCGAACTCGTCGGGGAAATCGACAGCAACCGCCAACAGGGCAACCTTTCCTCGGCAATCCGTCTCTTCGTGCTGGACTACTTTCGAAGCCGCGCGACGACATCCGGATCCGAACACAGTCCTAGCCTCGGATAGCAGGCATCGACTCTCCGCAGATCACCAGCGCAATTCTCATCCGTATGTCTGCGCACGTCGGCGTCACGATAGTGAGCCGGGCTAGGTTATTTCCCGAATACCGACGCCCGGTACTTTCAGCTACTATTTACCTGCCTTGACGATCTGCCATCGCGCCGATCAGAGGTGGACCGCGAAGTCACCTGCATGCCCGCAGCGCGGTCCACCGACGGTCCGCAGCACCGCTTTCGCAGTTGGACCAAACAAACATCCGGTGTCGTACGCCGATGATGAAGCTTGCCGGAATACAGATGGAGTCAATCATGCAAAACGGCGAAAGCGGCGACCGCCGCGGAGAACCAGGACCATTGCGCGAATATGCCGTCGTCAAAAGATCGGTTGTCGTCGGTGGTCACAAGACCAGTGTCAGCCTCGAAGATGCGTTCTGGACCAGCCTGAAGGATATCGCGACACGGCGGGGCATAACCCTTTCCACAC
Source organism: Nitrobacter vulgaris (assembly GCF_031453995.1). Classification (NCBI taxonomy): domain Bacteria; kingdom Pseudomonadati; phylum Pseudomonadota; class Alphaproteobacteria; order Hyphomicrobiales; family Nitrobacteraceae; genus Nitrobacter; species Nitrobacter vulgaris. Next base: position 37,401 of record NZ_JAVDPZ010000014.1, read on the forward strand.
AAATTGCTTCGATCGATACCAATCGCAGGACCAGCAACTTGTCTTCGGCGATTCGTCTGTATGTCCTCGAGCATTTTCGCACGCGAGCGGTAAGCACCATGTTCATCGGCGAACGTCAGGCACCGTCAACGCGGCTTGTGCCGCTTGGCACGAAGTAGCTCCACTCCTGTCGGTTCGGAGCAAATCAGAAGAAACACCCGGACTTGGTCGGGGACACTTCTTCGCGAGTTGACGCACCGGCTTCGTTCCTCCGGCGGAGACGGGCGGCCTCAGCGCTGGCGCACCGGCCTTGGCGCCACGAGCTGTGTCTCCACCGGCAAACGCGCAACCGACGGCGGTGTCGGCACACGGGATGCCCGGGCGGCAGTCGTCGGACGCCGAGACGGTAGCGGGACGGCCATCCGACCTCTTGCCGCGAACCGCCGAGGATCCCGCTTTGGTCTTGGTGGATGAGTGACGGGTGCTGCGTCCGAAGCCAGTAGACTAGCGGAAAGATTTGAGGGTTCAGCCTGCAGGGATGCCTGCGCCGGGGAAACGCTCGGAGCCGGCTCCAGGCTTTGCTCGATCGAGTCGAGTCTGCGAGACTCGCGATCAATCGACCTCACCGCAAGCCATGAGGACAGCGCCGCGACATCAATAGCCCGGTTTATCGCGTGGGACGGCCCAACTGCGAATATCTGAACTTGCGGACGATCGTTCGCAGACCCGGTCGAGGTTGACGCAAGGCCAGCGCGCATATCGACTTGATCCGACGTGATGTCATAGCCGCCGGAGACAATCGCCTGCGCACCTTCGCCGTCTAACGGCGTTGGGCTAACACGCACACGGCCATCCCTCACCGTGAACGGAATTTGCGCCGATACGACCGACAGCGGACCGGCGGTGAGAGACTGCTCTACGATCTCCTGCAATCTAGCATCGTCCGATCCCCGCTCGACATTGCCATTGATCGCAACTTCGAACACGCGCGGATCGAGCCCTGAAATCCGCGCGTGATCGAGCGTGACCACCCCGTCGCCGGACAACGCTCCCACCATCGCCGACGCGCTGCGGCCCCGGCTGGCGAGTGTGATCCGCGCCGAGATGCGGCCGGCAGGCATCGCCAGCGCACCGTATTGCAATGCTGCCCCCTCGACGTTGGTGAATTGGACGTTCGCATTCAAGGCAACGCCTTCGGCGGTCTGCCCAACATGGAGGCTTGCCGTGGCATCGCCATCGCCGATTTTCCCCTTCATCGCATCGAACGTCAGGGAATGGTCGTCCCCTTTGACAACGCCGCTGACGGGTCTCAATTCAGCGCCTCCCGGCAACGTGCCGCGCAGCGCCGCGAAAGCCAGTTGACCGCGCCAGCCCTCCGGCAGGCCGACATTCAACGGCTCCGCCGGATCACGCCCCCCGAAGTCGACTGCAAGCCCGAACACCGTCGCCAGATCGAGCGTATTGATTCCGAGTTCGCCTTCGAGGCGCCTTTCGTTTCCTAGACTGACCGTAACATGCCCGCGCATACGCGAGTCGCCGATCGCGCTATCGAGATCGCTGAAAATCAGCTTGTCGTCGGCCAGGATGACATGGGACGAGAGCCTGACCTCCTGACCGTCGGGACCGGACGGCTGAAGATTCAGTCGCGGCTTGAGATCGACGCGGTGAACTGTGAGATTAAGGTCCGCCTTCCGATCCGATGACCATGGCTGCACCATTCCTTTTATTTCGGCATCCAGATCGGTTCCTGACATCCTCGCATTTAGCTGAGCCGGGGTACGCCAGGTTCCCGTCGCTGTAGCTTCCAATACAGATGGGTTCGCAACCGCGATCACACGATCAAGACCCAGCAGCATCGGCACGCCCCCGCCGCGCTCCGACGTCAGATTCGTCCGAAGCGTCACCTCGCTGCGTGCCAATACATCAAAATCGGCGGCGCGTACCGCCGCGAGTGAAGGTGCTGCAACCAGTGACAGTGAGCCTTTCAGTTGCGGCAGATTGACGTCGAGTGTAGCGCTGGCATCTGCCTTGTTGTTGTCGGCAAGGCTCTTACCAACGTTGAGCGTGAGGCGAAGCTGGGCAGCCCCCGCGGCCGCCGGTATCGCATCGAGGCGCGCCGCAACGCTCGGTGCGAGCGGAGCAATCACGCTCGCCATAGGGGCAACCGACTCAGATGTCGCATTCAACGATAACTTCCCGGTGGTATTGATGCGGTCGAATGCACCGGAGCTATCGATCATGAGTCCGCCGGAGGAGCCGACTTTCAATTGTTCGAGCGAGATTGCCGTTGGCCCATAACTCAGTTCGGCGAGAAATGGACCGAACTCCCGTGTCGCCCACATCGCGTGATCAACATTTAAGGACAATCGTCCCTCACTGGGCCAACTGTCTTGCAATGCCGCGACCGCGCGCACCAGACTTGCCGCCGCATCAAGATCGAGACGATCCGCTTTGAGTTCAGCTTCGGCCCGCGTACCGTTCTCCGGTGTCAAATCGACAAACGCCAGCCGCCCTTCAACGCTGCCACCCTCGATATCGGCCTTGAGCTGTTCGAAGACCACCTGGCCTTGATCAGCAGTCAACTTGCTTTGCACACGCAGCGGCTTTCGGCTCAGATGAGTGACTTCGCCACGGCCCTGCAACCATGCGATGAAAGTATCGGGATCAGACGATTCAATGTCGAGTGCCCCGTTGAGCCGCGACGACGGTCCGGGCAGCAGGATCGCGCCGTTAACAGCCATGCGCGTGGCGCCGGGAGCGTGGAATTCCAGCCGGCTGATCGTCCATGAAGCAGTGTCGCTGCGTAAGTCAGTGCTGAAATTTTGTATCGGGCGGCCGCCCAGCATGATCTGGTCGGCGCTGATCTCTATGTCGGCGGCGAGCCATGGTTTCGGGATTTTTGTTAGATAACGTTGCATTGTCTGCAACATCTTTGCGGGATCGGCCTGTTCCTTGGCAAACAGGCGGTCGGCGTCGAGTTGACGCGCGGAGAATTCAGCGTGAAGCCGGGGCGACGAGCCGAAACGAATGTCTCCTTTGCCTGTGAGCCTCAGCGCAGAGTCGGCATGACCATAACTAGCATCAACCTGCTCGAGACGCGCGCCTTTCGGATCTGCTTTTACGTTGGCCGATACACGCCATGGTCTTTGAGAGGGGGCGACCGAAAATTTTTTGCCGACAGATTCCCCACCACCTGCCAGCGTCAGCGCGCCATCGAAACGCGGGATCTGCTCGTCGAATGACAAGATCCCATCGACGTCGATGAACTCCGCCCGCGTTCCGGGATCGATCGCGACGTGAACACGGCTGGCACCGCCGGCACTCGCCTGTGCGAGCGAAATTTGGAAGGGATATCGCGTTCCTGACAACACGAAATTGCCGTCGCCGCGCACGGAAGCTCCCGATGGCCGCACCTCTCCACTGAACGCGATGTCGTTCAATTCCAAAGTGCTGCGGCTTGCAGCATCATGAAACGCCACGCGGCCGGTGAGATTCAACTGATCAACAGAAAGCGAGCCGAAATTAAACGATAGTGGCCAGCCCATCCGCTCTCTGTCATTGAGACCGAGGTCGAGCGCAACACCGTTGATCGTCAATTCGGTTGCGCGCCACTCTCCACGCATCAGCGAACCAAGGCTGAATTCGACGGCGAGACTGTCGGCCTGTACCTGTCCCGGGTCGTTCGGCCTTCCAACGAATACCGACTCAAGCCGCAATGACGGCGACGGCAGCAGCCGGGCGTCGATCCCACCCTCGACCCGCACCGGCGCGCCGATCACGCGTGCCGCCTCTGTCTCGAACTGGGACCGAAACCGGCTCCAGTCGATGAAATGCGGCCCGATCAGCGCGGCGATGAGCGCAACAATGAATGTAATCGCCAGGCCGAGCAGTGTCGTCTGCACGGTGTCCCCCTCTGACCCTTCCGACAAAATTGCATTCGTTCGGGTCGCCCTTCCGCAAATGGTAGACCCGGGTTCGTGCTTCCGGACTCCGCGAGGCGCACTAAAACGAATGCCGCATCCTTATACTAATAACAACTGTGGCAAAGTCGCAGCGACGGCAGGCAGCGCATTGTTCCTGGAAGGGGCGGCGCAGACAGTGCGAAGCGATGATGGCGGTCAAGTGATCCATCATCGCGCACCGACCTGTTCTGGCTCGAACTGGGGAATCGGCCTCGATTACATGAAAGCGTGCCCGCGCCTCCCGCGTTCATGGCCGAATCCCATTTGCGCTATTTGCGGGAAATCGCCTGGACGGCCAATTGTAGATCCAACTCTTCTGATCGATCGACGAAAAGCATCTGCGTGAGGGAGAGGAAATTACAACACGCTCACCGAGGAAGCCTCTCGGCAACCTCCGAACGATGACGCTTCACGTCGAGATGGCCGCCCGCAACGTCGTCCCCCTCGCCTCCGATAGCGGTGCCCGCTTCAGGCCGTCGTTGCGCTTGCAGCGTCACCGCGCGTCCCCGAGGGCACAGCGCCGGACACTCGCGATGCCCTCGACACCCTAGGTTAAAACCCGCGCGCTATGCGCCGGGTCGGCCGCGCAACAACCCGACCACCGCTGAAACCACTAACAGAATCAGCGCGATGAAAAAGATGATCTTCGCGATTTCGATCGAGGCGCCCGCGATACCTCCAAAGCCCAAAACGCCGGCAATCAATGCAATGACCAGGAACGTCACTACCCAATTCAACATGATCTGGCCTCCATTTTTGCGCGCTTTGCGCGTGACTGAAAAACAATCCGTCACCGGAACAATAGTTCCGCCCGGCCCTATACGAGAAAGTTCTGAAAATGAGCGGCTTTTGGGGAACAAAACGTCGAAGGCGGCGAGATCATTCCATTGGCTTGGACGCAGAAAAGCCGCTACGAAGCGCGTCACCCCTATATATTTCATTGATCCGACTAAGAGGGCTCTCCCCTTCGCTGGCCAGCAGTGTCATCGTGGGGAAAGACGATTCGCATGACCGATCCAGGTAGACTGATCCATAGCAACGTTTCCGAGCACCAGCCCGCCGCCGGCGGCATCGCTGCGCGCGCGCGGGCCGCAGCAACGCCACGATATCTGAGCGGGCTCAATCCGGAACAGCGCGAGGCCGTGGAAACGCTGGACGGACCGGTTCTGGTGCTGGCCGGTGCGGGAACAGGCAAGACCCGCGTGCTGACGACCCGCATCGCGCATATTCTCAGCCAGGGCCGCGCCCGCCCTGGCGAGATCTTGTCGGTGACTTTCACCAACAAGGCCGCTCGCGAGATGAAGCATCGTCTCGGCCAGATGCTCGGGCAAGCAGTCGAAGGTATGCCGTGGCTCGGCACCTTTCATTCCATTGCGGGCCGGATCCTGCGCGTTCATGCCGAACTGGTGCAACTCAAATCCAACTTCACGATTCTCGATGTCGACGATCAAATCCGCCTGCTCAAACAGCTTCTGCAGGCCGACAACATCGACGACAAGCGCTGGCCCGCACGGATGCTGGCCGGGTTGATCGACGGCTGGAAGAACCGCGGACTGACGCCCGCGCAGGTGCCGTCGGGCGAAGCCTCCGTATTCGGCAACGGCCGCGGCGGCAAGCTTTACGCCGCCTACCAGGCGCGGTTGAAAATCCTCAATGCAGTGGACTTCGGTGATTTGCTGCTGGAGAATGTCCGGCTGTTTCGCGAGCATCCGGACGTGCTGCGGCAATACCAGAACCGCTTCAAGTTCATCCTTGTCGACGAGTATCAGGACACGAATGTTGCGCAATATCTATGGCTGCGGTTGCTGTCGCAGGCGCCGCCTTCATCGCAAGCACATTTTCCCGCTCCCTCTCCGGGAGAGGATCCGAGCCCGCGCACGGCCCAGCCCAAAAACATCTGCTGCGTCGGCGACGACGACCAGTCGATCTACGGCTGGCGCGGCGCCGAGGTGGATAACATCCTGCGCTTCGAACACGATTTTCCAGGCGCCAAGGTGATTCGACTGGAGCGTAATTATCGCTCAACCGGCCATATCCTCGCCGCTGCCTCGCACCTGATCGCGCATAACGAAGGCAGGCTCGGCAAGACATTACGTACCGAGGATATCGACGGCGAGAAGGTCACCGTCACCGGCTCCTGGGATTCCGAGGAGGAAGCCCGAGCCATTGGCGAGGAAATCGAACAGCTCCAGCGCGCCGGCGAAAAATTGAATGAAATCGCAATTCTGGTGCGCGCCTCATTCCAGATGCGCGAGTTCGAAGACCGCTTTGTCACGCTTGGCCTGCCCTATCGCGTTATCGGCGGTCCTCGCTTCTACGAGCGCGCCGAAATCCGCGACGCGCTCGCCTATCTGCGCCTCATCAACTCGCCAGCTGATGATCTTGCCTTCGAGCGCATCGTTAATGTGCCCAAACGTGGCCTGGGCGATGCCACCGTCCAGACGCTGCATGGCATCGCGCGAAAGCGGCAGATCCCGCTCAGCGAAGCGGCCCGCACCGTTGTCGAAACCGACGAGTTGAAACCGAAAGCGCGCGGATCGCTGCGCGCTTTGGTCGAGAGCTTCGACCGGTGGCGCGTGCAGCGAGAGGCCATACCGCACACCGAACTTGCCGAGATCGTGCTGGACGAGAGCGGCTACACGGAGATGTGGCAGAAGGATCGCTCGGCTGATGCTGCTGGTCGCCTGGAGAATCTGAAAGAACTGGTACGCTCGATGGAGGAGTTCGAAAACCTGCAAGGCTTTCTCGAGCATATATCTCTGGTGATGGATCGCGACGGCGGCGCCGACGAGGATGCCGTCTCGGTCATGACGCTGCATTCCGCCAAAGGGCTCGAATTCGACAGCGTCTTCCTGCCAGGCTGGGAGGAAGGTCTGTTTCCCCATCAGCGTGCGCTGGATGAGCAGGGACGCTCTGGGCTCGAAGAAGAGCGCCGCCTCGCGCACGTCGGGCTGACACGGGCGCGCCGACGCGCAAAGCTCTATTTCGCTACCAATCGCCGTATCCATGGCTCATGGTCGACGACGATTCCGTCTCGCTTTCTCGACGAACTGCCGGCGGAAAACGTCGAGATCACGGAATCGAAAGGTGGGTCGGGATGGGGCGGAACGGGCGGTTACGGCCCCTCGCGGTTCGACAACATCGAGTCGTTTGGCTCGAGCTATGCAACGCCTGGCTGGCAACGCGCACAGGCCAATCGCGGTCGGGGCGGATTTAACGAGACCAATGCACCCTATGCTGCGAGCCGATCGAAGTCGAAGTACACGCCATTGACCATCGAAGGCGAACTGGTGGCGAAATCTACCGGCACGACATCCGAGTTCTCACTCGGCGACCGGGTCTTTCACCAGAAATTCGGCTACGGAAAAGTGGCGCGGATCGATGGCAACAAGCTGACCATCGCTTTCGAAAAAGCCGGCGACAAAAAGGTGGTCGATAGCTTTGTGAAGCGGGTGTAGCCGAATTGCGAACCACCGCACGTGTTCCTATCTGACCTCCATTCCGTCATCCTGCCATTCGACGCGATAGTATCTTCTCGTCGTCCCTTTTTCCACCAGCTTACAGCGTGTCAAGCTCGCATGTCGCCCATCATATCTATTTCCGGCTTATCGAAGACCTACGCGTCCGGCTTCGCAGCACTGAAGTGCATCGACCTCGATATCAACCGGGGTGAGATTTTCGCGCTGCTCGGCCCCAATGGCGCCGGCAAGACAACGCTCATCAGCATCATTTGCGGCATCACCAACGCATCCGCAGGTCAGGTGCGGGTCGACGGTCGGGACATCCGGCGCGACTATCGAGCTACCCGCGCGATGATCGGACTGGTGCCGCAGGAACTGCATACCGATGCGTTCGAAACGGTCTGGGCAACCGTGAGTTTCAGCCGTGGGCTGTTCGGAAAGCCCAAGAATCCGGCCCATATCGAGAAGGTCCTGAGAGATCTCTCGTTGTGGGACAAGAAAGATAGCAAGATCGTCACGCTGTCCGGGGGCATGAAACGACGTGTTATGATTGCGAAGGCCCTTTCGCACGAGCCGCAAGTGCTGTTTCTCGACGAGCCCACAGCGGGGGTCGATGTCGAATTACGGAAAGCCATGTGGGAGATGGTGCGCGCGCTGCGAGCCTTGGGCGTCACGATCATTCTGACGACGCATTACATCGAAGAAGCTCAAGAAATGGCGGACCGTGTCGGCGTCATCAATAGGGGCGAGATCATTCTCGTCGAAGAAAAGGCAGCGCTGATGCAGAAGCTCGGCAAAAAGCGGTTGAAGCTTCATTTGCAGTGCAAGGTCGAAGCCATACCTGCAACGTTGGCGGCTTACAATCTCGAACTTGCCGCAGACGGAATGCAAGTGATCTATACCTATGATACCCAAAGTGAGCACACTGGCATCACCAGCCTGCTGAGCGATCTCCGTGCCGCGGGTATCAGATTTTCCGACCTCGACACCACTGAAAGCTCGCTGGAAGAGATCTTCGTCAGCCTGGTAAGGACCTGACCATGAATTTTGGAGCCGTGCAGGCGATTTACAAATTCGAAATGGCGCGCACTTGGCGCACGCTGCTGCAAAGCATCGTGTCACCGGTGGTTTCGACCTCGCTTTATTTTGTGGTGTTCGGCGCGGCAATCGGATCGCGCATCACTCAGGTCGAGGGCGTCAGTTACGGCACTTTCATTGTGCCCGGACTCATAATGTTGTCGGTGCTGACGCAAAGTATCACCAACGCATCGTTCGGGATCTACTTCCCAAAGTTCATAGGCACCATTTACGAGATACTGTCGGCGCCGGTCTCCTATTTCGAGATTGTCCTCGGCTATGTGGGGGCGGCTGCGACCAAATCGATTATTCTAGGCCTGATCATTCTGGCCACCGCCGGCCTGTTCGTGCCATTGCACATTCATCACCCGATATGGATGCTGACCTTTCTGATATTGACCTCAGTGACCTTCAGTCTTTTCGGCTTCATCATCGGGATTTGGGCCGACGGTTTCGAGAAACTGCAGATGATTCCGATGTTGATCATCACGCCGCTAACATTCCTCGGAGGAAGTTTTTATTCGATCAACATGCTGCCGCAGACTTGGCAAACCCTCGCGCTTTTTAATCCCGTCGTCTATCTCATCAGCGGATTCCGGTGGAGTTTTTACGAGATCGCTGACGTCAGCGTGTCCGTGAGTATTGGCATGACAGTCGGTTTTCTCGCGGCCTGCATGTTGATGGTATGGTGGATATTCAGAACCGGCTATCGGCTTAGACATTAAGTTGTGATGCGCAAACGCAGACCGCGACGGGTTCGGCCCCGGACCGCGGTCTGCTCATACGGGAAATCCTTATCAACGGTAGCAGTGGAAATGCCCGTGCTTCCAATAACCACGGCATCGATGCCCCCTTCGGTATCCGCGATCCGGAATGCCGAGCACGCCGTTGACGCCGCCGACCGCACCCCCAACGCCGGCGCCAATCGCGCCGCCGATTGCGCCACCCACCGGCCCTGCCGCACGATGACCCTCGTACGCGCCTTGGTTGGCACCACGCTCCATGCCATTGAAGACGCCCTGAGCATGCGCTTGATGCGGAATGGCGAATAGGGCCAGCGCCGCTGCAGCAGCGGCTACCGCGATCCGCAATCGGAAAGAAGGCTCGGTTGGCAATGCTATGGTTCTCATCCTCATCGGCGTTTCTGTCCTTATTTTGAATCTAGCTAGGTTGCCCCAACAGGCCGTGATCGCTGGATCTGAGGTGATATAATGTGGAATCCCGCCGAAAGTTCCGAGCTTTGCGGGAGGGCGCTTTCCAAGGTCTCACCCGACTTTTCTCTCCCCCGCCTTGGTCGTGCCGCCTCGTGAGTTAACGATGACGCAAACCCGCTACTGGAAGCACATCCTGTTTGAGCGCATATATGGCTCGGGGACGTAGGCTGAAGTCGAGGCCGAGGTAATGCGCAAGTTTCTTATTCCTGTTTCCGCTCTGCTGTTTCTCGCCGCTGGTAGCGTCGCCCACGCAAAGGTGTCCATTGTGGTCGACAAGGACAATCAGCAAATGACCGTTTCCGTCGACGGCGTTGAACGCTATCAATGGCCGGTCTCGACTGGAAATCCGTCGCACGAAACTCCGAATGGAAAATTCCAAACTTTCCGGATGGAAGCCGACCATTTCTCCAAGGAGTTCGACGACGCGCCGATGCCGCACTCGATCTTCTTCACCAAGATCGGTCATGCCATCCACGGCACGTTCTCCGAGGGCAGCCTCGGCGTCCCCGTCTCTCACGGCTGCGTCCGTATCTCGCGCGCCAACGCCAGCACACTGTTCTCTCTTGTGAAGACAGAAGGCGTCCTCAATACCACCGTCACACTGACTGGATCGTCGCGCGTGGCGCTGGCACGCAATCCTCGTAGCAGGCGGCGAACCGATGTCGCCCGTCGCGATCCGACGTCGGCCTATCAATCTTACGATGCCGCCGGAAATCCGGTCGATCTGACGCCCGGGCAGATCGCACCCGGTCGCCAGCCGCAAGCCACCGTTCGCGGCGACGACGGCTATATCTATCCGGCCGACGGCAGTTCCAACGATCAGCGTTATCCTGCTCCGCGCGGTTATCGTCGCGGCGCGCAGAACGTTCCTCAACCACAGCAATACTACTACGGCGATCAAACAGGCTACGGATACGCGCAGCCTCAGGTCTATGCGCCGCGACCCTATCGGTCGCGAGGCCTGTTCTCTGGCTTCGACGACTGACCGCTATATCTTCACCATTGCGCAGTTACCGCCAACGCAAAGCGTGTCATCAGGCTGAACTCGGCTCGTAAGCCTTGTGCCGTCCATCGGACTTTCCGATAAGAGTTTGAAGGACGGCAGTCAGACCGTCTGAGGACTTTGAAGCGGATATGTCAGACACTGACGTCGTTATCATCGGCGCAGGCCACAACGGCTTGACGTGCGCGGCCTATCTCGCAATGGCCGGACTACGCGTCAGAGTCGTGGAGCGGCGCAAGGTGGTGGGCGGCGCAGCGGTGACCGAGGAATTCCACCCAGGTTTCCGCAATTCGGTCGCGGCCTACACCGTCAGCCTGCTCAATCCGAAAGTCATCGCCGACCTACGGCTTCACGACCACGGCCTGCGGATCGTCGAACGCCGCGCGCAGAACTTCCTGCCCGCTCCCGACGGCCGCTACCTGCTCACCGGCGAAGGCCGCACCCGGACATCGGCGGCTCGCTTGAGCGAACGGGATGCGAACGCGGTCGGCGATTTCATGCGCGAACTCGAAGAGATCGCCGACGTTGTCCGCCAATTCGTGCTCCGCGCGCCACCAAATCTCGTTGAGGGGCTTGGCCTCAAGGCGGCGCACGAGTTCGTCAACGTCGCCGGAACGGTGGGTATCTTGCGCGGGCTTTCGCTGGAGCAGCAACGCAGCCTGCTCGATCTCTTTACGCGATCGGCAGGAGACATGCTCGACGATCGCTTCGAAACCGATCTTATCAAGGCTCTGTTCGGCTTTGACGCCATCGTCGGCAACTATGCGAGTCCCTACGCGGCCGGCTCGGCCTACGTTATGCTGCACCATGCTTTCGGGGAAGTGAACGGCAAGAAGGGCGTTTGGGGACACGCCATCGGCGGCATGGGCGCGATCACCCAGGCGATGGCAATGGCCGCCCGCGCGACCGGTGTGGAAATCGAAACGAACGCAGGCGTGCGTGAGATCGTTGTCGAAGGAAAGCAGGTAGCAGGTACCGTGCTCGACGACGGACGGACGATCCGCGCAAGATATGTCGCGGCGAACGTCAACCCAAAACTGCTGTATACGCGGCTGTTGCCCGCAGACGCGCTGCCCGCCACCTTTCTGACCCGCATCAAGAACTGGCGCAATGGCTCCGGGACATTCCGGATGAACGTCGCGCTCTCCGCCCTCCCCTCATTCTCCGCCTTGCCGGGCGCCGGCGACCATCTCAGCGCCGGTATCATCATTGCACCCGGTCTCGACTACATGGACAGCGCCTGGCATGACGCGCGAAAGTTCGGCTGGAGCCGCGAACCGGTGATCGAGGTTCTGATCCCCTCGGTGATCGACGATTCCCTCGCACCGCCCGGCCGCCATGTGGCCAGCCTTTTCTGCCAGCATGTCGCGCCGCAATTGCCTGACGGCGCGTCTTGGGATGACCATCGCGATGAGGTCGCCGACCTCATGATCGCGACCGTCGACCGCTACGCGCCGGGCTTTACCGCCAGCGTGATCGGCCGGCAGGTCCTGTCACCGCTCGACCTCGAACGCGAATTTGGATTGCTGGGCGGCGATATCTTCCACGGCGCGCTGACGCTGAACCAATTGTTTTCGGCCCGGCCGATGCTGGGCTACGCAGATTATCGGGGCCCGCTGAAGGGGCTCTATCACTGCGGCGCCGGCGCGCATCCCGGCGGAGGTGTCACAGGCGCACCCGGTCATAACGCCGCCCGCGCCATCCTGCGGGATCACCGGGCGCTGTTCGCTCGCCGCTAACAATCAGCACCACATAGACTATCGCCAGCGAAGCCAATTCCGACCACAACCCAAGCCGATGCCGAGGCGACGGATAACGCTGTCGAAAACCCTGTGCGAAACCGAGGATCAGGCTGTGGAAATCCTGTGGATATCTCTGTGGAAAGCTTCCGCATCCCCGGCCGCCCTTCGTGACAATCGCGACGCCTGTCGCCGTCACTCCGCCCACGCCTTCCGGCCCGCGCATTTTCCATCGTCTAAGTTTCCGATTTGCACTAAAGCAAAGGCCTGACGAAAGCAGGCAAGTTCTGGGGGGTGAGGTGCTACAAATTCTTGGCCGGGTTTTTCTGGCGATTCTTGTCCCGACTTATCTCGGTTATGTCGGCGCATCGTTGAATATGTTTGACGTCTACCTGCTCGTGGCCGCCTCCTGGTCGCTGTGGGCCTATGGGCAACCGGGACCGCAAGAGCTCTGGGAAAGCGGCGGCATCATCGCAATTATAAAGGGCTGGCTTGTCATGGTGTTCGCCATTCTCCTGGTCGCCGGACCGGCCTATGGCATCGGCTATCTCATTGCCAAATATGTATGAGGCCCTGCGGGATCTCCGTTCCCCTTTCCGCTTCTCATGAAATCCGAGGCGGAGCTATGATCTTGATTTAATGCGTTTTCTTCACGCGAACCGGTCCACTTCGCTCGAAAACGCTATGGACCCCGGGCTGTCGATGACAAATGCCATTTCGCCGGCAACAAGCTGCGCCGCCTTCGCCATCGGGGCGGAGCAGATCGCGCGTCGGGTCGTCGATCTCCTGACCGAAAGCCTTGAGGATAGCGAGGCCGCGGTTACCGCATTCGAACGCAGCGACGGCTGCTGGAGCATCGCGGTCCACTTCGCCGATCCGCCGGACGAAAAACGAATCCGCGCGCTGGTCGCTCTCGCCGCCGGCGATGAGATCGCCCGGACCGTCGTCTTCGATAGCGTTGCCGCCAGGGACTGGGTCGAGGCCAGCCTTGAAGGGCTGGCTCCGGTCCCCGCTGGCCGCTTCATCGTCCACGGTCGGCACGACCGCGCACGCGTCCCGCCGAACAAGCTGAGCATCGAGATCGAGGCCGCGCTGGCATTCGGCACCGGCCATCACGGCACCACCCGGGGCTGCCTGCTATTGCTCGATCAGGTACTGCGCGCCCGGATGCCGCGGCGCGTTCTCGATCTCGGCGCTGGCACGGGCGTCCTGGCCATCGCCGCGGCCAAAGCGCTGCGTCGGAACGTGCTGGCCAGCGACATCGACCCGCGTTCCACGTCCGTGGCAAGAGAGAATGCCGTATCGAACGGCGTCGGCAATCTTGTCGAGGCAATCTGCGCGACCGGCTTTTCCGCGCCGTCGTTTCGCATGCGCGCGCCGTTCGATCTGGTGCTGGCGAATATCCTCGCCAATCCGCTGCGGCAGATGGCCCCGGCCATGGCGCGTCACCTCGCGCCTGAAGCCATGGTGATCCTCTCGGGGCTGCTGCCGCAGCAAACTCGCGGCGTCATTGCGGCCTACCGCGCGCAGGGGCTGGTGTTGATCCAGCAGATCCGGATCGACGGCTGGTGCAGCCTGCTGATGCAGAACAGACGATGACCCCCCGGCTGCGTTGCGCAGCCCTGCCCTCGATCCTATGATGCGGGAACTATGTTCGAGGCTCATTTCCAGACATTCGAAGACCCCGAAGGCGGTGTCGCGCTGACCGCCCGGCTCGCCGCGTTTCGCGAGGAGCTGGTGCGGCGACAACTGACAGGCTTCGTGATTCCGCGCGCGGACCGGCAGCAGAACGAGTATGTCCCGCCTTCCGAGGAGCGGTTGGCGTGGCTCACCGGCTTCACCGGATCGGCCGGCTTGGCCATCGTGCTCGCGACGGAAGCTGCGGTATTTGTCGACGGCCGCTACACCTTGCAGGCGGCGCAACAGGTGGACGTTCGAGCCTGGAGCATCGCTTCGCTGGCCGATCCGCCCCCGGAAAGCTGGCTGGCGGAGCATCTCACGGCGGACGATCGCCTTGGTTACGATCCATGGCTGCACACCTCGGCGGCGGTCGAACGTCTCGCAACGGCTTGCACGAAAGCCGGCGCGGAGTTGGTCCCCGTCGACAGCAACCCGGTCGACAGCATCTGGACCGACCGACCCGCGCCGCCGCTCGGCCCGGTCACGATCCACGGCGCGACATTCGCCGGCGAAGCCGAGGCCGACAAGCTCGCGCGCATCCGCACTGAGATGACAAAGCTCGGCGTCGATGCGCTGGTGTTGTCGGATTCCCACGCGGTGGCGTGGACCTTCAACATTCGCGGCGCCGATGTCTCGCATACGCCGCTGCCTCTGTCCTACGCTTTGGTGCCGAAGGATGGCCGTCCCACGATCTTCATCGACACCCGCAAACTTTCCAACAGCGCACGCGATCATCTCGAGCGCAACGCCGAGGTCCGCGAACCTGATGAGCTGACCGACGCGCTGACGCAGACGGCCCAATCCGGCGCGGCCATCGCGCTCGACAAAGCCACCGCCGCCGACGCGTTGAGCCGCCTGATCACATCCGCCGGCGGAAAGCCGGTGCGCGGCAACGACCCCGTTGCGCTTTTGAAGGCGGTGAAGAACCAGACCGAGATCGAGGGCGCCCGCGCCGCGCATCGGCGCGACGCCGTGGCGCTGGCGCGGTTTCTCGCCTGGATCGACCGCGAGGCGCCGAAGGGCACGCTGACCGAAATCGACGCGGTCGAGGCGCTGGAAACCTTTCGCCGCGAGACCGGCGCGCTGAAGGACGTCTCCTTTCCCACCATCTCGGGCACCGGGCCGAACGGCGCCATCGTCCACTACCGCGTCACCCGCATGAGCAACCGCCGCATCGTGCCCGGCGATCTGCTGCTGATCGATTCCGGCGGGCAATACGAGGACGGCACCACCGACGTCACCCGCACCATCGCCATCGGCACGCCGACCGACGAGATGCGCGACCGCTTCACTCGCGTGCTGCGCGGCCACATCGCCATCGCCCGCGCGGTGTTTCCCGATGGCACCACCGGCGCGCAACTCGACACGCTGGCACGGCAGTTTCTCTGGCAGACCGGCATCGACTTCGACCACGGCACAGGCCACGGCGTCGGCAGCTACCTCTCTGTGCATGAAGGCCCGGCGCGGATTTCGAAACTCGGCACCACACCGCTGAGGCGCGGCATGATCCTGTCCAACGAGCCGGGCTATTATAAACGTGACGCGTTCGGCATCCGGATCGAAAACCTGGTACTCGTCACAGCCGCGGAAATTGCGCATGCCGAGAAACCCATGAACGGCTTCGAGACCCTGACGCTGGCGCCGATCGACCGCCGCCTGATCGATCACCGCATCAGCAAGAAGGAGCTGATGTGGCTCAACGACTACCATGCCCGCGTCCGCCGCGAGGTGCGCCCGCATCTCGACGAAGCCACGAAACTCTGGCTCGACGCAGCGACCGAGCCGCTGCCGTAGCGCGCGCGAGGCTTGCCTCGTTCGCGTCACGAAAACTCGCGTGACGTTTGCGCCATTCGCGCAAAATATTCAACGTCGATCTCCTGCCTGCGCTCCTGACGCTAGTTAAAACGTAACCCTGCCATTAAACCGTCTCTGTTCCGGCTCCGATTGTCTGTAGTGAGCATCTGTGGGCCTAGCGTAGATCAAATGCGCTCACAGAACGCATCCGGCGTGACCTTACGAGGGCTCGCCAGTCGGGGAGGCTCAGATGCAAAACGGAATTTCTCCAGATCACATACTGCAAATTGGCTTTGGGTTCTGGCCAGCCAAGACATTGTTGAGCGCCGTGGAACTAGGGCTCTTCTCGCTGCTTGCGGACGGCCCCAAAACCGGCCTCGAACTGCAACGCGCCATGGGTCTGCATCCGCGCGGGACGTATGATTTTCTCGATACCCTCGTCGCGCTCGGATTGCTGCGGAGGGACGGCGCCGGTGAAACTGGCAGATACGGCAATACGCCATCAACCGAGCTATTCCTGGTCGAGCGGAGCCCACAATACATCGGTGGAATCCTTAAGATGGCGAACGCGCGCCTATATCGGTTCTGGGGCAATCTCACACCGGCATTGCAGACTGGAAAGCCTCAAAACGAGATCAAGGAGACAGGCAAGTCCATGTTCGGCGAGCTCTACGCGGACCCGGCGCGCCTGGAGCAGTTCATGGATGCGATGAGCGGCATCTCGATGAGGAATTTCACGACGTTTGCCGAGAAGTTCGATTTTTCCAAACATAAGACGCTGGCCGATATAGGCGGTGCAACCGGGCAGCTTTCGGCCATCATCGCGGCGCGGCATCCGCACATGCAATGCCGGACCTGCGATCTCTCAGATGTGCGGCCGATCGCCGAACGGCGCTTGAGGGAGTGCAATCTCGGCGGCCGGATCACCGCCGAGACGATCGATTTCTTCGCAGATGAATTTCCCAAGGCGGACATCATTACAATGGGAATGATCCTTCACGACTGGAATCTTGAGAACAAGAAAATGCTGATCGCCAAGGCCTACCGTGCATTGCCGACCGGCGGCGCGCTGGTCGCCATTGAAAACATTATCGACGATGAACGCAGGCAAAATAGCTTCGGTCTCATGATGTCGCTGAACATGCTGATCGAATTTGGCGAGGCGTTTGACTTCACTGGCGCCCAGTTCACCGAGTGGTGCAAAGAGGCAGGGTTCAGTCGCTGCGAGATTATTCCGTTGGCAGGACCTGCGAGTGCAGCGGTGGCTTACAAGTAGGGGCTTCGCATTGCTGCTCCTTGAGCCAGAAATAAGTCTCGATTCATAAATGGTCTTTCGGAAGCCGTAGATCTTTACCTCTCCCCTCAGCGTAGCCCTATGACGGTCCGGTCCGGACGCTAATACTCCACCTCCGGAAACCACGTCTCCCCTCGCCCCTCCGGTGTCATATCGAGCAGATTCCACAAGGGATCGGCCATGTCGCCGGCGCGGTGATGCTGGCCCAGCGCAGGGCGGGCGAAGGCCATCTCCGAGCCCCAGAAATGATGGATTTTTCCGTTGCGCTTTTTGAAGACGTTGAAGATCGTTTCGTCCCAGTTCTTGCCCACCGGCACACTGTGCTGAAGCCGCATGGCTTTTGACAGCTTCGTGGTGTCGCCAAAATAGTCGCCGTCGTAACAGTTGCCCGCGGTCGAGAGCAGCGACATATGCTGCCAGCCGCGCTCGCGCGCGAACGCCATCAGCCGCGCGATCGGCGATTTGGCGACGACATGAAACGCGGCGCGCTGGGTGAGGTGCCGCGCCGCGCCGTCGATGCCATCGAGAAGATGCGTGCAACCGGAGCATGGGGAGTCGCGCTCGGGGCCATACATGAAACTGTAGAGGATCATCGTGTCGTGCGGCCCGAACAGCTCGGACATCCTCACCTTCTGCGGCATGAGATTGTCGCCGATGCGCTCGAACACATAATCCCACGGTACTTCGCCACCCAACGGCAGCGCGCGACGCCGCGCCGCGACCGCCTCGATCTGCGCGCGCAGCTTGATCTCCTCCTCCAACAACCGGTTGCGCGCGATTCGATAGCCCTCGCTCTCGTTCGGATATTGCAGATGTTCCATCGGGGCCTCGTCGAATGCTGGGGGCTAAAGTCTTTCACCGCTTCACGGGAATGGTGAAGGCTCTAGCTTTTTGATCTGACGCGTTTTCTTCACGCGAACCGGATTCCACTTCGCTCGAAAACGCTATAGCGGGATCGAACCGAGAAAACGCGGGGCCTAAGGCCGGGTTCCGGGGCCGCGAACATGCGCCGTGTCGTCGGACATGCCGGCGCAACAAAAAAAGCCCCGTCATCGCTGACGAGGCTCCCTGAACGCCCGTTTCAAGACATTGCCCGTTTCAGGACATGGGTGAAACGAGGCGCGAAGAAAGCGGGTCCCGGTTCATCCGCGGGTGACGACGCTTTCCGATTCCCTGCATGATGCACGACCATCATCACAAAGGGATGACAGCCAGCGCGACCATGATCTGTTTAAGCGAGCGAGAGATTTTCCGCGCTGACCTTGCCGCGCATCTTGTCGGTCTTCAGCTCGAAGTTGACCTTCTGGCCTTCGTTGAGGCCGGAGAGGCCCGCACGCTCCACCGCGCTGATATGCACGAACACGTCGTTGCCGCCGTCGCTCGGCTGGATGAAGCCAAAACCCTTCTGGCCGTTAAACCACTTCACTGTACCTGTCGTCATCGGAGTCGTCCCTTATTCCAAAGCGCGCACATGCGCGTTTTCCGCGCACGATTACGCGAACCCATCCAATCTCAGCGATGTCTTTGGAAAGGAGCCTTGTCTTTTTACAGAAGACTTGCGGCGCTCTAACAAAACCAATGCCGGCAATCGAATATCCCTAATTATGGCATTTTTCGGCGGAGAAGGCAAATCCCGGCCCACCCTGGCATTCCGGCAAACCATGCCTATATAAGTTCCATGACAAAGTCCCCGCCGAGTCCAGCACAACTGGCCCGTAACGAACGGATGCGTACAGCCGCCATCGAAGGCGCCAAGGCCCGCGCCGATATTGAAGCCCGCGATGTCGCAGTCCGCAAGAACATGGAGCGCCTGCGCGCCCTGCGGATGGCGAAGGAAGCCGAAGAGGCGGCGCAGCCGAAGCCGGTGAAAGCGCCTGTTCGGGGCAAGAAGGCAGCGCCCAAACAAGCGGCCAAGCTGTCGGATTTCCTCGCTTCGCAAAGGAGCAACGGCCGGACCACTTGAATAGGCTGCGTTCGACCACCGCTCACAATTGATAGAATCTAAAAAGCCCCGGATCGCTCCGGGGCTTTTTGCGTTTCTTAGCGCGTGAGCCTTCAAGCGAGCATGATCTCATCCGAAAACCGGTGCCCACTTTTGGGATCATGCTCAATACCGGTAATGATCGCTCTTGAACGGACCTTCGACCTTGACGCCGATGTAGTCGGCCTGGTCCTTGCGCAATTCGGTGAGCCTGACGCCGATCTTGTTCAGATGCAGCCGCGCCACCTTCTCGTCCAGCGACTTCGGCAGCACGTAGACTTCTTTTTTGTACTTGCCGTTCTTGTTGCCCGCGAACAGTTCGATCTGCGCCAACGTCTGATTGGTGAAGGAGGCGGACATCACGAACGACGGATGCCCCATGGCATTGCCGAGATTCACCAGACGGCCTTCCGACAACAGGATCATGCGCTTGCCGTCCGCGAAGGTGATTTCGTCCACCTGCGGCTTGATGTTGTCCCACTTCAGGTTCTTCAACGCGCCGACCTGGATCTCGTTGTCGAAGTGACCGATGTTGCAGACGATGGCGCGATCCT
Source organism: Nitrobacter vulgaris (assembly GCF_031453995.1). Taxonomy (NCBI): domain Bacteria; kingdom Pseudomonadati; phylum Pseudomonadota; class Alphaproteobacteria; order Hyphomicrobiales; family Nitrobacteraceae; genus Nitrobacter; species Nitrobacter vulgaris. Next base: position 57,139 of record NZ_JAVDPZ010000014.1, read on the forward strand.
TCATCGCGCGCATGTGCTCGATGGTGATGATGTCCTTGTTGCCGGTGGCGGTGACGAAGATGTCGGCGCGCGGCGCGGCGTCCTCCATGGTCACAACCTCATAGCCTTCCATCGCCGCTTGCAGTGCGCAGATCGGATCGATCTCGGAGACCATGACGCGGCATCCGGCCTGGCGTAGCGAGGCGGCCGAGCCCTTGCCGACGTCGCCGAAGCCGGCAACCATGGCGACCTTTCCGCTCATCATCACATCGGTGCCCCGGCGGATGCCGTCGACCAGCGACTCGCGGCAGCCGTAGAGATTGTCGAACTTGGACTTGGTGACGCTGTCGTTGACGTTGATCGCGGGCCACAGCAGCGTGCCGTTCTTCTGCATCTCGTAAAGGCGATGGACACCGGTAGTGGTCTCCTCCGAGACGCCCTGGATGGATTTGGCCACCGTGCCGAACCAGCCTTTCGGCTTGTCTTTCAGCAGGCGCTTGATCAGCGCGAACAACACTTCCTCTTCCTCGGCGCCCGGCTTGTCGAGAAACGCGGTGTCGCCCTTCTCCGCGCGCACGCCGAGATGGATCAGCAGCGTCGCGTCGCCGCCATCATCGAGAATCATGTTGGGATGGCCACCGCCGTGCCAGTCGAACAGCTTCGCGGTGTAGTCCCAGTAGTCCTTCAGCGTCTCGCCTTTAACAGCAAACACCGGAATGCCGGCGGCGGCGATCGCGGCGGCGGCGTGATCCTGCGTCGAATAGATGTTGCAGGAGACCCAGCGGATATCGGCGCCGAGCGCCTTCAAGGTTTCGATCAGCACCGCGGTCTGGATCGTCATATGCAGCGAGCCCGCGATACGGGCGCCCTTCAAAGGCTGTTTGGGGCCGTATTCCTCGCGCGTCGCCATCAGGCCCGGCATCTCGGTCTCGGCCAGCGAGATTTCCTTGCGGCCGAAATCGGCAAGGCCAATGTCGGCGACGATGTAGTCGGTGAAATCTGAGGTCGACTTGGCGGTGGCGGTAGCGGTAGTCATGATGATTTTCCTGCTCTCTCCCTCTCCGCGTCTAGAGGGAGAAGGTTCGGGGTGAGGGGCGATACGGCGCCAAGACAAGTGTATTCATAATGTGTGAGTGGGAGGCTTCCCCTCCCCGCTGGCGGGGAGAGATAACAGGCATCACACAGCGCGCTTGATCACCTCGGCGAGATCGGTCTTCTCCCAGGAGAATCCGCCCTCGTTATCCGGCGTGCGGCCGAAATGACCGTAAGACGAAGTACGCGCATAGATCGGCCGGTTCAGGTCGAGATGCTTGCGGATACCGCGCGGCGTGAGATCCATCGCCTCGGAGACGATCCGCTCAAGCGTGTCTTCCGGAGCCTTTCCGGTGCCGTGCGTATCAATATAGATCGAGAGCGGCCGCGCCACGCCGATGGCATAGGCGAGCTGCAATGTGCAGCGATCGGCGAGACCGGCTGCGACGATGTTCTTGGCAAGGTAGCGCGCGGCGTAGGCCGCCGAGCGGTCGACCTTGGTCGGATCCTTGCCGGAGAACGCGCCGCCGCCATGCGGCGCCGCGCCGCCGTAGGTATCGACAATGATCTTCCGGCCGGTCAGGCCGGCGTCGCCGTCTGGGCCGCCGATGAAGAACTTGCCGGTGGGATTGATGTGCCAGATGGTCTTGTCGGTGATCCATCCCTTCGGCAACGCCTCGCGCACATAGGGCTCGACACGCTCGCGGACCTGATCGGAGCTCATGTCCTCGACGAGATGCTGATGCGACACCACGATCTCACGCACGCCGACCGGCTTGCCGTTTTCATATTGCACGGTGACCTGGCTCTTGGAGTCCGGTCCCAGCACCTTTTCCTTGCCGGAGTGGCGAGCCTCAGAAATCAATCGCAGGATCTTGTGAGCGTAGAATATCGGCGCCGGCATCAGGTCCGGCGTTTCGTTGCAGGCATAGCCGAACATGATGCCCTGGTCGCCGGCGCCTTCTTCCTTGTTGGTGCCCGGCTGCAGCGCGTCGACGCCTTGTGCGATATCGGCTGACTGCGGATGCAGCAGAATCTCGATATCGGCGGTCTTCCAGTGAAAGCCGTCCTGCTCGTAGCCGATGTCCTTGATCGCGGCGCGCACGACGCTTTCAATCTTGTCCTTGGTGACGGATTCCGGCCCGCGGGTTTCGCCGGCGATCACCACCTTGTTGGTGGTGGCAAGGGTCTCGCAGGCGGCGCGGATCGCCCATGGGTCGATGCCGGCTTTTGGGCCTTCGCTGAAAAAGAGATCGACGATCTCATCGGAGATCCGATCGCACACCTTGTCGGGATGTCCTTCCGAAACCGACTCGCTCGTAAATAAATAGGATCCGCGCATCAATCGACCTTTCGTCCGCCAGAGGTGGCGGTCCTTTCGTGCTGTTGTCTGAAATGTCAGTCCCGGCGACGCGAGATGACGTAGGATTCATCGTAGAACCAGAGACCGTTGTGTTTGCGCAAAACCTCTCTGGTAGCGTCGAGATAGCGGCCGCTTTGGGTCATTTCCGTCAACCGGTCATCTTCAACTTGGGCGACGTAAACCGCCGCATTCCACGCCGCGAACAAAGTAGAAGTTCCGATGGACCCGGTGACCTCATTGGGCAGCGCTTCCATATCATAGCGAAAAATCGAACGATGGTCGGCGTATGCGTTGAAATTGAGGTCACGCCCCACCGAACCGAGCTCGTACTTCACGGCGCGCAATAGCTCATGACGGCTCACGGCGAAAGGGTTTTCTCCTGGCCAGACGGTCTGGACGATCTCCAGTCCGGGATCTTGTCCGTGAGAATGTATTCCTATCAAACGCCCTCCAGATCGCAAGCTCCGCGCCAGCGGTGCGATTATTCTTCTAGCTTTAAAATTGAGGGAAGACCGAGCCCGGTACGGCTGCGAGGCGATCACCAGATCAAAGTTGGCTTCGACCCGCCCGGCCCGTGGAATCGCAGAATCCAGCAGGAACTGGTGGTCCTCGCGATAGATGACCAGCACCACCGGGCGCTCATAAACCGGCATCCCCGTGACCGGGCTGACGCTCGCCCTCCAGTTCTCCTCCAGAAACGGCCATAGGTCGCGGATTTGAACCTCGAACTCGCCGGAGGATGCCCCCCGCAGCGGCACCTCGCGCCATACCATGCTGGCCGCAGCCTGGGACGACCGGGGCGCCAGCCACGGCGCCTCCGCGTAATTCATGTTGGTCAGCACCATAACCGTCGCGGGATGCTCAAACAGGCGATCCGGCAGCTTGTCCAGCGTCAGCTTGATGTCTTCAAGGCTGAGCTCCTTGCCTGCGATGTAGAACGGCATGTGGGGAAACCGGCCATGCATCGACCGCATCACCCGCGCCAGGACGGTGCCGTCGCCGACCCCCGCATCAAAAACCCGCAGCGCCGGCGGCCGCGGATGAATGCTGCCGAACTCCAGCGCGACCCGATCGGCGATCACCCGCTTTTCGCTGCAGGTATGGACGAAAAGCAGATACTTTTGCCGGTTCTCAAAAAAGCGGAAGTTGGCGCGTGGATCGCGCCGCTCGATCGGCTCCGGCTTGCGGACCCGCACCGTCCCATCCGGGGAACCGGAGACGATATAGGCCTCGATCCGGTTCAGGGTGTCGATGGTGATGCGCTTGCCCTCGCGCAGCCGGTGCACGAGCTTACCGTCATTGACGGCACGCCGGCCGAAGGTCGATTCGGCCATGCCGGCCCGGCGGCAATAGCCGGAAATCTGGCTCAGCAATTCCTCGTTCGTCATTGTAGCGTGAATGGGGCCAGATTAATGGGCAGAAGAACGTGAAGCTATTTTCCTATCATCATCTGCCCACAATTGAAACCCAGAAAGCGGCCCAGGGCCTACTCCGCCTCAGCCCTTATGAAGGTCAGATGCCTCTTGACGCGTTTTCTTCATGCAAACCGGTTATCGACTTCGCTCGAAAACGCTATATGAGGCGCTGAATACCATCCCCCCGACCCTCCTACGGTAGGTTAGAACGATGCGCATCGCCATGATCGGCACGGGCTATGTTGGCTTGGTGTCCGGAGCCTGCTTTGCCGATTTCGGGCATCAGGTAACCTGCGTCGACAAGGATGCAGTCAAGATCGCCGCTCTTTGCGACGGCGAAATCCCGATCTTCGAACCCGGCCTCGAGGCGCTGGTCGCGACCAACGTCAAGGCTTCGCGGCTCGATTTCACCACCGATCTCGTCCGCCCGGTGGCGGAGGCCGATGCGGTGTTCATCGCCGTCGGCACCCCCTCGCGACGGGGCGATGGTCATGCCGATCTCAGCTACGTCTATGCCGCGGCGCGCGAGATCGCGGCGGCGATCCGCGATTTCACCGTGGTGGTTACCAAATCGACCGTGCCGGTCGGCACCGGCGACGAAGTGGAACGGCTGATCGGCGAGGCCAACCCGTCGGCCGATGTCGTGGTGGCGTCCAATCCGGAATTCCTGCGCGAGGGCGCAGCGATCCGCGATTTCAAATTTCCTGATCGCATTGTGATCGGAACAACCGACGAGCGCGGGCGTAAGGTGCTCAGCGATATCTACCGGCCGCTGTCGCTCAATCAGGCGCCGCTGATGTTTACCGCGCGTCGTACCGCCGAACTGATCAAATACGCGGCCAATGCCTTTCTCGCGACCAAGATCACCTTCATCAACGAAATCGCGGACCTGGCCGAAAAGGTCGGCGCCGATGTCCAGGAGATCGCGCGCGGAATCGGTCTCGACAATCGCATCGGCACAAAGTTTCTGCACGCCGGCCCGGGCTATGGCGGTTCGTGTTTTCCCAAGGACACGCGCGCGCTGGTCAAGATCGCGGAAGATCACGACACCCAGCTTCGCATCGTGGAATCGGTCGTCACGGTCAACGATAACCGCAAGCGCGCGATGGCACGCAAGGTGGCTCATGCGCTCGGCGACAATCTCCGGAACAAAACCATCGCGGTGCTGGGACTGGCGTTCAAGCCGGATACCGACGACATGCGCGACGCGCCGTCAGTTCCGCTGATCACGGGTCTTTGCGATATGGGGGCGAAAGTCCGTGCCTTCGATCCCGCCAGCATGAAGGAGGCGCGGCGCGAACTTCCCGATATCGATTATTGCGACGACCCCTACGCCTGCGCGGAAGGCGCCGACGCACTGGTGATCGTGACAGAATGGGTCCAGTTCCGCGCTCTCGACTTCACGCGCCTGAAGCGCATCATGAAGCAGCCGATCGTCGTGGATCTGCGCAATATCTATCGCGCTGAGGATATGCAGGTTCTCGGCTTCGCCTACGAAAGCGTCGGCCGGAACAATACCAAAATGGTCTGAGCGGGCTGGTCGCGGCCGCCCTAGCCAGCGTGTCCACAGGGTGATCGCGGTTGTGACGACTCTATCCTACTGGACGACGTCCGTTACTTCGCTGGCCTAGCGTTCACTTGCGAGTCCGCTCCCTCGCGGAATTCCACTGTGACCCCTTTCTTCACCATCCGCGCCAAGTGCGCCGCATCCCAATTGGTCAGCCTCACACAGCCGTTGGACTCAGCCTTGCTAACCTTAGAGGGTTCCGAGGTGCCGTGGATACCGTAGCCAGGCTCCGATAGAGCGATCCACGTCGAACCAACGGGATTGTTCGGTCCGGGATTAATGGTGAAGGCGCGGCGTGCCCTCACGCCCTTGAACTTGTAGTCCGGATTGTAGCGGTAGAAAGGGTTGCTGCGCACCGCGAGCACCTTCAGCGTCCCGCTCGGCGATGGCTTCTCCTCGCTACCCACGGTCGCAGGGTAAAACGCGACGAGCGCATTGTCTTCGGAGAAAGCCTTGATCGTTTGGAGGTCCTTATTGACCTCAATTCGGGTGACCATCGTGGATGGCTTGGCCTTGAGGACGTTCGCGACCATGAGGGTTGTGCCGGCCTGTGAGAATTCCGCATGCGGGTTAAGCGCCGCTAAGAGCGCCTCGCTCATGTGGTGGCGCTCAGCAAGTGCTTCCTTGGCATCGCGATAGGCGAGGCGTTTGAGGCCCTTCATCCCGTCAAGGCCCTTTGGCTGTCGAGGAAGAAAGGGCCCTTTGACATCGTCCTCGGTGACGGTGATCTCGACGAGCAAGGACCCATTCATGTTCGCGGTCAGCCGTTCGAAGACGTCGTGGTTCAGCGTCATCGTCGACGGTAAGCCGTTGGCCTCCGCATAGGCGCGCAGCGCCTTCTCGACATTCTCGCCGAGCTTTCCGTCGATTTCGCCAGGCGAGAAGCCCGCGCGGTCGAGCAGAATCTGCGTTTTCACCACCAGGGCATCGATTTCGGAATCGTCCGGATTGACGCCCAGGAATTGTGCGCTCTCTATTGCGATACCGTCCAAAGTTTTCGCTTCGGCGGATGACAGGGAAAGCCCAAAGGCGCCAAATAGGATCAGTGCACGCACGAGATTGATTGACATGACATATCAAAGCTCGGCGCAGTCGCAAGTTCCCGGCGGCTTCCGCAAAGGTCAATCTATATATACCCCCGCTCGCTGCCGCCTGACGCGATTTTGTTTCGTTTGACCGATGGTCAGTCGTTAGCCAGGGGAAGCCGGGGCATGTGGGGACGCAGCTAGAGACGAAGCCACCTACCAGAGCGGCTGGTGGCTTCCATAGAGTGGATGCTGCTTCGGCACAGCCACGCGGCCAATGGCATTGATCGCCTGGTCGCGCTCCTGAAAGCTGCCGCGGCATTCATTGTAAGTGCCGGTCGGCGGATAGGCGCCGACCACCAGGAACGTGACACTTGCTTTCAAACATTCATGGCCGACACCGGCCGGAACGACGATGACATCGCCGGCGCCGACCTTCACCGTCTTGCCCTTGTTGCCGCCAAGCTGCAGTGTGGCGGAGCCGCGAGCGATCCCAAGCACCTCGTGGATCATCGAGTGATAGTGGACGTAATCATAAACCCCGTTGCGCCAGGCCTCGCCCCAACCGTTGACGTTGAATATCGTCTCCAGGACAGCGGCGGGATCGTGCTTGCGACCGAACTGAAGCACTTTCCGGTAGTGAAGCAGCGGAAACTTGAGATTGTTTGGGATATAGCCGTCGTCCCGGAATTTCATGCGGGAGGGACGGACGTTCCGCACGCGGGCGAGCGCCTCCTCCCGGCTTGGGATACCGATGCCGGTCGCCTTCTCGGCCAACCGCTTGACGGGTTCAATGATGTCCATGCTTTCCTCTAACGCCGAGCTGGGCACGGAGTTGCACGTCTTAACTCCGACCCGAAGTAGGTGCCGGAGGCGAGCCGGATGCTTACCCTTAGTCCCCCTAGCTCTCGCCCGAAACGGTGTGAATGCGTGGCTTGCCAACACTTTCGTCGATGGTTACGCACTGCTGCGGTCGAACTTCGCGCAGCGCAACGGGCTCGTGCTCGATGGTCTTGGACTCTGGCGTTCGCGGGCGAAGCGCAGTGCCCATGAGCTGCTTGGCAAACTGGCGGATCGGGCTCTCCGTCGTCTCATCGGGGTCGATTGGTTTCTGACGCCATTCCTCGGGTGCAGCGTTGATCAAAGCAAAGCGACTGGCGGCGACAACGGCGGTATTGTCGCTGGTGAGCATCTGCCTTTCAAGGAAGAAGACACGTGCAGCCTTCCCCCTAGAAACAGCGTCTTTAAATTCTTCGTGATCATCGATCCAGCGGTTGATCGTGGCACGAGAAACTCCCATCGCGCCAGCAGCGGCTGTTAGCGAAAGCCCCGTACCCATAAGCGCAACCACCTGGTGGCAGGCTTCCGGTGAGTAGTCTGTCTTCGGCTTGCGATTTGCCATTTTTAGCTCTCCGCCTTTCCTGATTACATCGTCGGCAGGATGGAGCTTCTAGGAATGATGGCGCCCCAGACAGGACGTTTTTTGAAGGCAGTTTGAGTTTAATGCGTCCCGGTTATGGTTCGTCGGTCGCTTTCAATGGTTGGCGCGCGGAATAAATGGCCGATGACAATCTGGTGTTAAGGTGCTTTCGTGCTTCTTTGGGCAAATGTGCCTGCAACGCAGCAACTAATCTTGCGAAAGGCCCGACGTCAGCTTCTGGATTGCCGGCTTTGGACGAAGCGGTAGGCAGATCATTTTCTTCCGCAATGTTGGTCAGCGCTCGGATCCAATCGTCCCAGCTTGCACCTTCGCGGAAAAACTTCGCGTCCGGATCATCCATTTCCGTGAGCGCGCTCTGGCAGGCAGCGCTTAACGACGACATCACGTCGCCGAGCGCGTGAAACAGCTGGTCATAGGAATCTTTTCTGAAGTGAACTGAACGAAAATGCTCTTTGAGCACCGATTGCCCAAAAGCGCCCGCATCGCCTCCTGCCCTAGAAAGTTTCTGTCGGAGGCTGTTGGATGCGACATTGATCGATTTGACCAGATCGACCGCCGGACTCAATGCGCAGGCATTTCGTTCAAAGACTTCCCACTCGAGGAATTTGTTCGTTGTTTCCACGATGCTCTGCCGAACCGCGGTCGGTAGCGTTTGGCCATACGCGATCTCAACTTTTGCCCAATCCTGATCTGTGAGTGAGAATTGCGGAGAATTGCCTACCGCACTCGATAACGGTAGCTTGCGAGCGGGACGACCCATGTTTGGTTTCACCTCCATCCAGCGACCGAGACGCGCGATTCGAGCCGTAAAAGGATCATCCTATCGTCGAGATGTTTTCGCTCAAGCGTTCTTACGTTGCTCGCCAGGCTTGAGGCCTTCTGCAAATCGGCATTTATCCGGTTCGCACGCTGCTCAATCCCCACATCGCATCCTCCCTGGTCCCTTTCGCGATGATCTGACTTTCCAGCTTTGTCGGGCGACCGAGGCAGACAGCGAGGATATTCCTCCGCCATGGTGAATGGTGATACCGAAAGTCGCCGCGCTCGCCAGTATCAAAATACCTGCGATTGCACGGAAGCTACGCCGCTAATTTTTTTAGGAACGTAAGCCGCTCACTATCTTCGGCGCCCCGCAAACTCCACACATGGATACTAATCATTTGGTCATGACATATTCGATGCGCCGAACCCTTATCCTGCTTTGCGCCCTGCTGACCCTATGCAGTCTGGGCGGTTGCGGCAGTATCAATTCGCATCTATCGGCCGGGATGGGCGACGTGGTTCCGAAATGGGCGGGCGGGCTCCCTGCAGACGCACCGCCGCGGCCGGGGACCGCGAAATATGATGAGATGATGAAGCAGCGCGAACGCGAGCGCTTAGAACCGAAGGCGAAAGATTCCGGCGCCCAATCCGCCGACGATCATGTGACGGCCCCGGCCAACTAAACCTCGGCAACCGGGAGCGACTCAATCCATGAACACTACGGTCTTGCGGCCGTTTAGGATCACGCGGTCATCCAGGTGATGCCGGATCGCGCGCGCCAGCACTCGTCGTTCGATATCGCGCCCCTTGCGGACCAGCGTATCGGGGGTATCACGATGGCTGATGCGCTCGACGTCCTGATCGATGATCGGACCCTCGTCAAGATCGCTGGTGACATAATGCGCGGTTGCGCCGATCAGCTTGACGCCGCGCTCATGGGCCTGGTGATAGGCTTTCGCGCCCTTGAACCCAGGCAGAAATGAATGATGGATATTGATGCATCGACCGGAGAGCTTGGCGCTCATGTCGTTCGACAGAATTTGCATGTAGCGCGCTAGCACCACCAGATCGGTGCCGGTCTCCTTCACCAGCTTCAGGACCTCGGCTTCTTGCGATGCCTTGTTTGTCACCGGAAAATAGTGAAACGGTACTTCGCCGAAATCGAGATGCGCATAGGTCTCGCGTCGATGATTAGAGACGATAGCGGTCGGAATCATCTTCAGTTCGCCAGTGCGCCAGCGATAGAGAATATCGACCAGACAATGATCGGACTTCGACACCAGCAGCATAACCTTGCGGAGTTCGGCGCGATCGCGCATCTGCCAGGTCATGCGGAAGCGCTCTGCGATCGCATCGAACCCGGTTTGGAGCGCCGGAAGCCGCACGGCCAGATCGGCGGCATTGAACACCACTCGCATGAAGAAGCGGCCAGTCTCGGCATCGTCGAACTGCTGGGCATCGATGATATTCTGGCCGTTGTGAGCCAGGAACGTGGACACTGCGGATACGATCCCGGGCCGGTCGGGGCAGGAGAGCGTCAGCACGAATTGATGGTGGGGCATGGGACCGGACGATAGCGATGAAACTCGAACAGGCTCCCCTGCTCTATCACCCACATTGGCCTTGCGCCACTCATCCTGCCAGAGAGACAATCAATACGGTAAAGCGATCAACAGCTGACCTCCTGGGTGACCATGACTGACAGGCTATCCGGTTTCCGTATCTTGATCCTGGAAGCGCGCGAAGAAGCGCAATTCGCCCGCTTATTGGCGGAGCAAGGCGCCGACGTGTTGCAATGCCCGATATTCACCATCCGCGACGCGCCGGACCCCTCGCAGGTCGAGGACTGGATCAGACGCTGCATTCGGACCCCGCATGACGATCTGGTGCTGACGACCGGCGAAGGGTTGAGGCGCCTCGTTAAAGCTGCGCGGCAGATCGGTCTCGATCAGGAGTTTATAAGGGCCGTCGGTAAGGCCCGCACGTTTGCGCGCGGCCCGAAGCCGGGCAAGGCGTTACGCGAGATTGGGCTGGAGGCGACGATCACCACCGACAAGCCGACCTCCGAAGGCATCGCCGAGATGCTGGCGCGGTTCGATCTCGACGGCCATCGCGTGGGTCTGCAGCTTTATCCAGATCGCGACCACAGCGCACTGCTTGGAAAAATCAAAGCCCAGGGTGCAAGTATCGACCCGGTGGTACCATACATCTACGATGCGAGCGCGGCTGAGGCCAACATCGTCGGAGCGATTGAAGAGATGGCCGAGGGCAAGGTCGATGCCATTGCACTGACGAGTTCGGAGCAGATCCGTCGGCTTGTGCAGGTCGCACGCATCCGCCGCTGCGAGGACCGGCTACGCGCCGGGCTCGACCGCACCAAAATCGCGTCAGTCGGGCCCGTGGTCTCGGCGGAACTGAAAGCCCACGGCCTGCGCACCGATATCACACCTGCAAACGATGCGTTCTTCATGAAGCCGCTGATCTCGGCGATGGCGGCAAGCCTGAGCGCGCCAGGAGGCTGAAACGGCTTGCAATGGCAGAACGCACGGATGAGCTGTGGTCCGCATAACACGCTGTACAATTGCCTTCCGCTGGAGCCGGCTCGGTGTGCTCGACCGCATAGGCAAGCTTGCGGCGGAAAAGCCAAGCGCAAGCGCATCATGTCGATTTCACACCTCTGAAAGCCCATCGCACGGCTGCAAGCTTCTCATTTTAACGGGTGCGCTTGCGTAGTCTTACACCTACTCCGCCGCCATTCTCGCTGATGAACTCTACGCCGGCGTTCTCCAACGCGCCGCGAATTGCTCGTTCGTTCGCAGCTGTCAACGATGTCTCACTTTCTGCGGCTTCTGCCCGGCGCACCGTGTTAGCGCCAACAGCTGCCGCCCGAGCAAGATCCGCAGCGCTCCATCTCAATAGTGCTCGAGCAGCTCTGATTTGAGCACTGGAAATACCGGAACGAACCATCTTGACACATCACCCATATGGGTTATTTTCGCCCATATGGGCAATTCATAATTTTAGCATTATCGGAGAGAGAAATGAAATCAGCGGTGTTGAAAAACCCGGATCGGCGATCCTACGTTGGCGGCTCTGATGCCAGAGTCATTATGGGCGATGACCAGGGGAAACTCATTCGGCTGTGGCGAGAGAAGCGAGGCGAGATCGAGCCTGAGGATCTTTCCGATGTCCTCGTCGTACAACTGGGCACCGTAACCGAAGATTTAAATCGGAGATGGTTCGAACGAAACACCCGCTGCTCGATCAAAGACATTCAACTATGGATTCAGCACCCTATCCATAGATGGATGGGGGCAACACTCGATGGTCGCATCGAGCAGACAAACGCCATTTTCGAAGCCAAGTTCATGCTGCCGTGGACATTTTCGGAAGAAGCAGCAGCCGAAAAGCACATGGCTCAGCTTCAGCATAATATGTGGGTCGCCAATGCCCGCACCGCGAGCTTGTCGATTATTACTGGTGGTGGAAAGTGGGTTGAACTCACCATCCATGCTGATCCTCTTTATCAACACCTGCTTTTGACCGCAGAGAAGAAATTCTGGCGCTGCGTCCAGAGCGGCGAGGCTCCTCGACTCTTCGGGGTTGAACCGCCTCGATCACGGTTGGAAGCCGTCCGAGTGGTCGACATGAGCGCATCCAACAGCTGGGCCGAACTCGCTTCAATCTATCAACGAACACGAGCAGCCTATCACGAACATGAGAGTGCCAAGAGCGACCTCAAGAAGCTCGTGCCGGAGGATGCCAAGGAAGCAATGGGCCATGGCATCCGCGCAAAACGATCAAAAAGCGGAGCGGTTAGTTTCGAATTAGCAGATCGGGAGGCCGCCAATGCACCGATCCAGTGAAACCATTGGCGTAATCGCCGCCGCTTTAGCCAAAGCTCAAGCAGAGCTTGTCAATCCCGAGAAAACCCTGACCGCGAACGTCAGGTCGCCGTTTCCCCGCGAAGAAGGTAAAGTCTTTCGCTATGCGTCATTAGCCAGCGGTCTAGATATCATCCGAAAGCACCTTGGTGCCCACGAGATTGCAACCGTCCAGACCACGGCGATCGACCGGGATCAAATCCGCCTCACCACGGTTTTAGCCCACGCCTCGGGAGAATGGATTGCTTCCGACTGGCCGGTCTGCGCGGTGGCCGAGGTGGCGGCACCGCACCGAATGGGGGCCGCGCTCACTTATGCGCGCCGCTATGCGCTGTTCGCATTGGTCGGCATTGCCGGCGAAGACGACCTCGATGCGCCGGATCTTGCTGCCGAGCCCTCGCCGCCGCCTGGGTCTCCTACGGCTCCCATTGTTGCGCGCAAGCTCCGTAACGGCACCCGGCATCAGCCTCCGCAGCTCGGTCCAATCCCCTCGGCCACGCTGCGCGACCAGATGCTCGCGGAGATCACCGAGATCGCCGATGGCGACGGCTTGGCGACGTGGGTCCACCGTCGGATGCGGGACAAGAACGCGCTGACGAACGCCGACGCGAGCACGATCGAGGGGGCCTGCGAGGCGCTTCTACGGGTCCACCGCGATGACATGGCTGGCCCGATCCCCAAACCGATCGCCCCGTCTCCGCCAGGGGAACCCAACCACACTCCTCGCCTGCTGGATGCGGCTTCCACGCCGGCATCGGGCCGGCAAACCGTCCACCCGCTCACCAAACCGCTGCGCCGGCGCAGTAAGGCGCATCTAGCATTCGTCGCGGCGCAGCCTTGCCTGGTCTGTCAGCGCACTCCATGCGACGCCCATCACCTCAAATTCGCGCAACCCAAAGCTTTAGGGCGCAAGGTCAGCGACGAGTTCACGGTGCCGCTGTGCCGGGACCATCATCACGAGCTGCATCGCCATGGCAATGAGGCCGCATGGTGGGCGAATCTAAAGCTGGCGCCGCTGGAGGTGGCGAAAGACCTTTGGCGGACCGATCCCGCCCACACCTCGTCGCACCCCTACAGCGGACCGCCGACACCGGCGGGGGCGATACCGTGAGCGATCCTCGAATTGTGTGTCCAACCGCCGTACGCCGATCGGGTTGACCGACACCGTGTGTCGTACCGTTTGATCGCCCGGGCCCGCGAGCAGTTCGAACGCCAATTCGCGCGAAAGGACGCGGAGTTTTCAAAGCGCGAATCCAGCATACGCAAGATGCGGGATGCGCTTGCCAAGACCCGCAAGGCCATCGACGCCGAGATCGCCAGGAAACTGCGCGCCGAGCGGACCTCGATTGCTAAATCCGAGGCGAAAAAGGTTCGCCGCGCGTTGGCGAGCGATCTTACGGAGCGCGATCGACGCTTGGCCGAACTGCAGCGCAACCTGAACGCCAACAAGTCCAAGCTGGCAGACGCCCAAAAGGCCCAGGCTGAGGTGATGCGCAAAGCACGCGAACTCGATGAATGCCAAACGTGAACTCGATCTGAAGGTAGAGGAGAAGGTGCAGGCTTCACTTGCGAAGGGTGCGCAGCACCGCGAAAGTCGAAGACCACCTCAAGAACAGGGTCGCCGAGAAGGAAACTCGGATCGCTAGCATGAAGCGTCAGATCGAGCAGCTGCGGACCGCGCCGGTGCTCCGCCAATCGCTGGTTGATCTGGCCGGCACCCGCCTTGCCGTCGATGGCCGCCGTACAAAAATGGAGATAGTCTATCAATACCTCACCGGTCGCGATTCCGGCAACACATCGAGGCCATCATCGAAAAGTTCTGCGAAATGCAGTCCGATCTCGATCGCGAGCGCAGGGCTACCATGCGGCTATGGGCCGAACGCGAAGCCCAGCTCAACGGTGTCATCAGTGCCAGCACACGTTTCTACGGTGATCTTCAGGGTATCGCTGGACGCGCTATGCCGGACATCGATAGCCTCGACCTGCTAACGATCGAAGACAAGTCTGCCAGTTAGTGCAATTTATGGACCTTATGGACCGCACTGATGGTGTGTGTTCTAAAACCTGAAATGAACAGGGACTGATGAGATCGTTTGCTCAGGAACTTTAGCAACAACCAAGTGAACCGCTCAATATGTATTCGAGAATCTAGGACCTGCGATAATCATCCTGAATGCGGATGATGTCGTCCTCGCCGAGATAGCTTCCTGTTTGAACTTCGATCAGCTCAAGAGGAATCTTGCCAGGATTTTCCATCCGATGCGTGGCGCCGATAGGGATATAGATCGACTCGTTTTCGTGAACGATCTTCTCGGTGTTGTCGATAGTCACCAGGGCCGTACCATGCACTACAATCCAATGCTCTGAGCGATGATGATGCTTTTGTAAAGATAGCCGGCCGCCCGCTTTCACCACGATGCGCTTAACCTGGTAGCGATCCCCCGTGTCGAGTGTGTGATACGACCCCCATGGCCGGTGAACCTTGAGATGATCCTCGGTGACCTGAGGTGCGACCGATTTGAGTTTCGCAACCAGCCACTTTAGTCCATTTGTATCGCTCTGGCGCGAGACCAGCACGGCATCTTGCGTCGACACCACGACGAGGTCTTGGACACCTTCGAGCGCGACAAGTGCCTTGTCTGACGACACGTTGCAGTTCCGCGAGTTCTCAAACACCGCGGCGCCACGCGCGGCATTGCCTTGTTCGTCTTTCTCTGACAATTTCCATATGGCATGCCAAGAACCGACGTCGGACCAATTGTACGACGCGGGGAGGACAGCCGCCCGAGTTGTCTTTTCCATCACGGCGTAGTCGATAGAAATCGGCTTCGCACCTTCAAAGGCCGTCTTGTCCAAAATCACAAAGGCGAGATCCCGTTCCGCCTTGTCGATGGCCCGGATTACCGTATCAACGCTTGCCGCATCGACTGACCCATATTCTTCAAGCAGCGCATTGGCGCGAAACATGAAGTTTCCGCTATTCCAAAGATAGCCGTCAGCGACGTAACGCGCTGCCGTGGCGGGATCTGGCTTTTCGACAAACTCCCTGACGGAATGCACGTGACCGTCGATATCCTCGCCCAGCGAAATATATCCGTATTCCGTGGCAGGACGGTCGGGCTTGATGCCAAACGTCACGATATGGCCTGCACTGGCGACACTCAACGAGGCTTCACAGGCAGCGACAAATGCCGGAGTATCCTGTACGACATGATCAGCAGCGAGCGCCAGCACCACGGCGTCGGCGTTTCGTGTCATCGCGAAAGCAGCCCCCGCGGCGATGGCGGGACCGGAATCGCGTCGGGCAGGTTCCAGCAAGATATCAGCCTGCAGCCCTAGTTCTGTCAACTGCTCAAGCACCAAAAAGCGGTATGCCGCGCCAGTGACGACAATCGGACGATCGAACAAGCGCTGGTCAGATACCCTAAGCACAGTGTCCTGAAAGGTCGAACGCTTGCCGAAAAGGCTTATAAACTGCTTCGGACGGCCCTCTCGCGAAAGCGGCCACAATCGAGTCCCAGTTCCACCGCACATGATCAAGGGAATAATCCGGTAGGACATGCTTTTCCTGCCAATCGACACGCCCCGCCTGGCGAGTTGCGCCGAATTATTTCATCGCTTTGGGGAAGCCTATCTTTATTGCTGGGCCGAACCAGCAGCTTATTTGCCGCAAATTAAGAAGATCACAGCAAATCTTCAACAGCCGATGTTTCGAATCTTGTACCTGTAGATGATTCTGGAACAAGCCCCACTGCGGCTGCTCACAAACCCTGCCACAGCGATGTGCGAGACCGACTCGACGGTCATGCCGTCAAAAGATATAGGATTTTAAGCCATATAGCTAAAGCCTTGGAGCACGATCATTGGGTCTGGTTTTCCCGCTGCTGGGCATTGCTCTAGCGGCCATCCTGTCATTTGCCATGACATGGGCGCTTCGCCCGTTGCTCCTGCGATATGCCTTGGCGCGGCCAAATGCCCGGTCCTCGCACAAGACCCCAACTCCCCAGGGCGGGGGTATTGCGGTGATCGGCGCCACCCTCATTGTTGCTGGTGTTCTGATCGCAATGTTCGGGGCCACCGAGCTGAAATTTCCCGCGACGATATTTGGCGCGACATTGTTTATCGCGGCAGTGGGAGCCATCGACGATATCAAATCCGTTCCCGTGCTGCCGCGGCTGGCGATGCAGGCCCTCGCCGTCGGTGTGGTCGTCCTGACGATACCCACCGACCAGCAGTGCTTACCTGCCGTTCCGCTGTGGCTCGAGCGCGGCATTCTGTTGATTGGGGGGCTTTGGTTCGTCAATCTTGTCAACTTCATGGACGGCTTGGACTTGATGACGGTTGCCGAAACGGTACCGATTGTCGCCGCTGTGCTCACTTTAGGATTGATCAGCGACTTGCCGCCGGCAAACACGTTTGTCGCGGCGACCCTGGGCGGCGCACTACTTGGCTTCGTGCCGTTCAATCGTCCGGTCGCAAAGGTTTTCCTGGGGGATGTCGGCAGTTTGCCAATCGGGTTGCTACTGGGCTGGTGCCTGTTAGAGCTGGCCTATCGCGGCTACTTGACTGCCGCGCTGCTACTGCCGCTCTACTATTTGGCGGATGCCACGGTGACGATGCTGCGCCGTCTTATCGCTGGCGAAAGGATCTGGACTGCACACCGTTCGCATTTCTATCAACGCGCGACTGACAATGGTATTACCGTCACAGGCGTGGTTTTCACGGTGTTCACACTCAACATCGGCTTGGCGGTGCTCGCGATCGCGTCTATTACCCCGTCATCGATCACCGCGAAATTATCGTTGCTTGCCACAGGCGCTGTTGCGGTGGCATGGGTAATGTTCAGGTTTGCGCGGCGGCGCTGATCGCGAGGTGGCGACCACCGAACTCTGGAACTGCATCAACCAACACAGACTTAATCGTGATGCGATCGTCATTCGCGATGGCGGTTTCAAGCATCTCCATCCATTCTCGAATGATTTCCATCCGCGGCTGGTTCGGCTTTGTCGCCATGATTCCCGCTATCCCGATTTCGATCTTCGGCTCCTGACTTGTGAATAGGATTTCATTGAGCCGCTCACCTGGCCGCATTCCGGTGAAGACAATGTCGATGTCGCGACTAGCCTGAAGTCCCGACAGCTGGATCATGCGCTCAGCCAGTTCGACGATCTTAATTGGCTGACCCATGTCGAGCACGTAGACCGATACATCCGGTCGCACCAACGTCATGGCATGGGTTGCGGCAGTAATGACCAAGTCACACGCCTCACGAATCGTCATAAAATATCGGACCATGTCCGGATGAGTTACCGTGACGGGTCCGCCCGCTTCAATCTGCGCTTTGAATTTTGGCACCACTGAACCCTGCGAGGCCAGTACGTTTCCAAATCGAACCGAAATCAAACGCGTCAGCCCCTTGCCACCTGACTGAGCCCTTTCGTGATCGAGCGCCTGACAATAAATCTCGGCGAAACGCTTGGTCAAGCCAAGCAGCGACACTGGCTCGACGGCCTTGTCTGTCGAAATCATCACCATGGCTTCCGCACCTGCGGCGATCGCGGAATCTGCCACGTTTATCGACCCAAAAATGTTGGTCTTGACCCCTTCGCTCCAGTCACGCTCAAGGATAGGCACGTGCTTAAGCGCCGCGGCATGAAAGACGATGTCCGGCTTGAATTCCTGCATCAGCAATTGGATGCGGGCACGGTCGCGAATATCGGCGACCCGTCCCTCAATTATGGCTTCGCTCGCGCGCGTCATCAAACGCTCTATCACTGCATATAGCGCCGGCTCGGAATTTTCTATGACGAGCAATCGTGACGCACCGAGCGTGACAACGCGATCGCAAATTTCAGAACCGATGGATCCTCCGCCCCCGGTCACAACCACAGCTTTATTCCGGATCAATGCATCAAGCCGCGCATAATCAATCTTGTGGCTCGGTCGCAACAACAAATCCTCGACCCCGACTGGCTGCAATCGCGCAGCTTCTCCGCTGTCCAGCGACGGAAGACGATTAACCGTCAAACCCAACCTGCCCGCTTGAATCAGGACAGAATCGAGGTGAGCTTCGGAGACGAAGACAGAAGGCGTAATCACCACGCGCCTGATCGGCCTCTCACGTCGCGCAAAATCGTTCACCACATCTTCCAGATCATCGAGGTCACCAAGAACAGGCGTACGACGGATCAACTGCCCGCGGTCGGTGGGAGATGAAGATAGAATTCCGACTGGCCAAAAATCCTTGATCGCGCCGCTTTCAAATCCTCGCACTACTATCTCCGCATCCGCGGCCAAACCGACTAAGAGGGCCGGCGCCGCATCGGTCGTCCTAGCCTTATTCCTAGTGCGCGTGTATCGAAAGTAGCGATAAGTGAATCTCAGCGCGCTCAGAAAACAAATCTCAAGAAACCAGTAGAGAACGATAGTCACCTTGCCAAAGAAAAAACTTCCATGAACATTTGGCGCAATAAGAATATAGTCCAATGCCAACAAAACGAAACTCAGGATAGTCGCCGCACGCACGATATTGAAAGCGTCTGGTACCGAAACAAACCGCCATTTAGCCGTCGTCAAATTAGAAATAAAGCAAATGACCACGCTAAGAGCTATGAAGGGAGGAAGGATCGTTAGAAGTAAAGGCAAACGATCGACGAGTGAATCTCCGCCAAAGCGAAGAGAAACGCTTACTAATACGGCAAGCGTAGTTACTAACGCGTCGTGGAGCGCTATTAGCAGGTTACGGGAGGTGAGATGCGAGAGGCGATTCATCGAGCTAAGCCCCATCCTCGAATATAGCCTCGGATTTCCAAAGGAAAACACCGGTCCTCGCCTGGCACTAGAAGTGCCCGCAGATAATCTAGAGGCCAACAGAAACCCTGCCAGGGGTGATCTCAGTTCCGACAGGACACCCTTGGATAATGCGCTCAATCAATGTGATTGTGCTGAAAGGCGGCATAAGCTAATGGAAGGCCGTCCTTGAGCGAGGTCCGTGCACGCCATCCGAGATTTTCAAGCCGGTTAACATCGAGCAGCTTGCGAGGGGTACCGTCGGGACGCGAAGTGTCGAAGCTAATAGCGCCGGTGTATCCAACAGTAGCTGCCGTCAGAGAGGCGAACTCGGCGATGGTGATGTCCTCCCCGGTCCCAATGTTGACCAGGCCATCTTCAGAATAGTACTTCATCAGATGAATGCAGGCGTCGGCGAGATCATCCACATATAAGAATTCCCGGCGCGGCGTACCCGTTCCCCAAACTGTAACGTTGGATGCGCCTGACACCTTGGCCTCGTGAAAGCGACAGATCAGTGCCGCGACGACGTGACTATATTCCGGATGATAGTTGTCGCCGGGCCCGTATAGGTTAGTTGGCATGACGCTAATGAAGTCGGAGCCATATTGCCGGCGGTAAGCTTCGGCCATCTTTAATCCAGCAATTTTGGCGATAGCATACGGCTCATTGGTCGGTTCAAGTACGCCTGTCAACAGCGAATCCTCGCGCAATGGCTGCGGGGCAAATTTGGGATAAATGCAGGACGAACCAAAGAACATCAGTTTTTGAGTGCCTGCAACATGAGCAGCATGAATGACGTTCGCTGCGATCGCCAGGTTTTCGTAAATAAACTCGGCCCGGAGTGTATCGTTCGCGACGATACCTCCCACCTTGGCCGCGGATAGGAACACGGCCTGCGGACGCATTGCCGTGAACCAACGGTTAACCGCCGCTTGATCGAGCAAATCAACTTCGCTGCGCGTGACGGTTAGGAGCTCGACGTCTTCTTGTGCCAGACGGCGCACCAAGGCGCTACCAACCATGCCGCGATGACCAGCGACAAAAACTGATTTGCCTTGAAGCTCAAACGGAATTCCTGCCATTGGCAACCTCCCGTTTAGCGATCACCAGATCGCCGGCCACCATCTCTTTGACAAGCTGGGCAAACGTGATCTTCGGCTTCCAACCAAGCTTGTCCCGCGCCTTGCTGGCGTCGCCCATTAACAAGTCAACTTCCGTTGGCCGAAAATAGATTGGATCGACGCGAACCAGCGTCTTTCCCGATGTTTGATCGACACCGACTTCTTCAACACCCTTGCCGCGCCATTCGATGCTGCGGCCAACTTCCGCGAACGCGGCCTGCACGAATTCTCGCACCGAACGAGTCTCCCCCGTGGCCAGCACGTAATCGTCGGGTTCATCGGCTTGCAGGATCTTGTGCATGCCTTCGATATAGTCTCTCGCGTGTCCCCAATCGCGCTTGGCGCCCAAGTTGCCGAGAAAGAGGCAGTCCTCAAGGCCCGTCTCGATGCGAGCGATGCTGCGCGTGATTTTACGCGTCACAAAGGTTTCGCCTCGAATCGGGCTCTCATGATTGAATAAGATTCCGTTTGAAGCAAAAATGCCGTAGGCCTCGCGGTAGTTGATCGTGATCCAGTAGCCGTAAAGCTTCGCCACCGCATATGGGGAGCGCGGGTAAAAAGGCGTCGTTTCCTTCTGCGGAGTTTCTTGCACCAGACCATAAAGCTCCGAGGTGGAGGCCTGGTAAAAACGAGTTTGCTTCTCCAGTCCCAGAATTCGGACTGCTTCTAGCAGCCGCAGCACTCCAATCGCATCGGCGTTAGCAGTATATTCCGGACTCTCGAAACTGACAGCGACATGGCTCTGGGCTGCGAGATTGTAGATTTCCGTCGGCCGGATCTGCTGGATCAGCCGGATCAAGTTGGTCGAATCTGTCATGTCTCCATAATGCAACAAGAATGGCACGTCTCCAGCATGCGGATCTTGATAAAGATGGTCGATTCGGGCGGTGTTAAAGGACGACGAGCGGCGTTTTATGCCATGCACGAGATAGCCAAGGCTCAGCAGATATTCAGCAAGATAGGCGCCGTCCTGGCCGGTTACACCGGTAATCAGTGCAACAGGGCGCTTCGAATCCACAGTAGACATCATCAATTCCAGTTACAGTTCAGGGCGGCCTTAGGACACCCAACAGAAAATCCTTATGCCATCAGACCGAGACATCTTGAGCCCAGTTGACTTTCGAAACCCCTATCATGCCGGCGTCCGTTCAAGCAAATTTTAGACCCCTTGGCTCTTAGCGCGGCCAGCTGCGAAGACAGCCGCGGCGCCATCTAAGCTGATCTCCCCCCTGAATTATGCTAACGATTGCCCGACCCTAGAGCGGTAAGCTCGATAACAGCGGCTCGGACATCGACTGGTCTCGTGCCGCAAAGAATGGCAATTAGGACGTTCATGCAGAAGCTCGGAAAAATCGTGGTCGTGAGCCAGCATTATGCTCCTGACTTAAGCACCACCGCTGCTTACATCACCGCGATAGCGACAGGTCTGACGGCAATAGCCGAAACCTTGGTTTTATCGGGAACCAAAAATTCCAAGATGTCTGCTGAAAGAGACGGTGGGCCTCGGGTGATTGAGGTCGCTAATTGGCTGCCCGAGAAAGACGCCTTGGCGAAACGGGCACTCGCCATGCTGTTGTTCTCCATTCGAACGTTCTTTGTGACTTTCCGAGTGACAACCAAAAATGACATGGTCTTCTGCGTTACAACACCATTTACACTACCCTTTGCGGTCATTCTGGCAGCAAAATTGCGAGGTGCTACAGCCACGCTGTTGATTTATGATTTGTATCCTGAGGCGCTGGAAATGGCAGGATTGGTCAAGTCAGGATCCGTCCTGACGAAAGGAATTCGTTTTGCTAATGTCTTTATGTTCAGAGCCCTTGATGCGATCATCACAATCGGGCGCGACGTAGAGCCTTTGTTGATGCGCTATAAAGGTGTCGAGAAGGGCAAGATCAAATTTATTCCCAATTGGACGCTTCTGCCTATTCGCTATCGGTCTCTCAGATCTGACAATCCGTTCCGCGGCCCGCACGCCGAAAAGCTTATCGTTGGCCTTTCGGGTAATTTGGGCTTTACGCATAGCGCCAAAACTGTTTTCGAAACTGCTAAACTTCTCGAAGAGGCCCCAAATATTCACTTTTTGCTTTCTGGTTGGGGAAGTGGTTGGGAGAAATTAAGAGCGCTTCATACAGCCAACCACCTTAGGAACGTAACGTTGATGAATCCCGTTCCGAATTCTGAGCTCGAGGATTTTTTGGCGGCCGCTGATGTTTGGGTCATCCCGTATCGTCGCAACATTGCGGGTGTATCGGTCCCGAGCCGCCTCTATAATCTCCTGGCAGTTGGTAGGCCCATCATTGTCGCTGCTGAAGCCACCTCGGAGGCCGCATTGATTGTTCAAGAAGAGGATATTGGCTGGGTAGTGCCTCCAGAGAATCCAAATGAACTCGCGAACGCCATTCGAGCGGCAGCGTCAGATCACGCAGCTACGACTCTGAAAGGACGACGGAGCGCGGTTGCCGCGCTCAAATACACGCAGGACCGCGCAATCGCGCGTTATAAGAATGTCATCGGGAATGTCTTGCGCACTGGTTTCCAAGGCGAAGCTTGATTATGGCGCCCATTGTTCTCGTCACTGGCGCGGATGGATTTGTGGGACGCCACCTGGTGACTGCGTTGAATCGAGTTGGATGGCACGTACGGCTCGCCCAACGGTCTTCCGCTGTGCAAAGTTCGAACCTAGATGTGGTTACCGGTTTGGACCTAGGACCATCAACGAACTGGCAATCCGCACTGAAAGGAGTAGAGGCGATCGTGCATCTGGCTGCCCGCGCCCACCGGTCGGCCCGCATTCAACAGCGTGAGAAGGAGTTATATTTTTCCATTAACGTGGATGGAACCATACAACTTGCGCGCAGTGCCGCCGACGTTGGCGTGCGTAATTTCATTTTTTTAAGCAGTATTGCAGTCAATGGCAGCGCGACTGACGGGCGGCAGCCATTCAGCGAGCGCGATACGATTTCCCCGACGACCATTTACGGACGATCGAAAGCGGCTGCAGAAGCGGAGTTGGCAAGGCTAGCCTCTAAGGGATCCATGGTGGTCACTGCCATTCGCGCGCCCATGATCTATGGTGGTAATGCAGGCGGCAATTTTCAGCGGCTTACATTTGCGGTCCGCAAGGGCATCCCGCTCCCCTTTTCGATGATCCACAATCGTCGTGCTTTTCTCGGAGTTGAAAATCTCAGCTCTTTCATAGCGCATCGTCTCTCGACGACGGTTTCATCGAAGTTTGATATCTTTCTTCTGGCAGACGATCAGCAGGTTTCAACACCGGAATTTATCCGGGAGTTAGCGTATGCTAGCGCATGCATCCCGCGCCTATTTCCTGTTCCGACTACTATTCTGCGCGTTCCATTACGTTATCTTGGCTTGCACGATGCGTTGCTGGGTTCGTTGGAGGTCGATACTACAAAGGCACGCGCGACGGGATGGCGGTGTCCTTTGACGTTGTCCGAAGGACTCGCACGGGCAGTAAAGCAGTAGTCTCAAAGCTAAGACAGCATACCAGCCTCTGCGCGCTCAATTCGACTGGACGATCGAAAGGACAACCAGCGCTATGGTTATTTTGATTCGCTATCTCGCAGATAGGAAGGCGCGTTGAACTGTTTGTGCGAAGTCGGAAGCAAAGGTCGAGACGCGAGTATCAAGATTTTGGAGCAGATCACGCGCCGAGATTGGATAAGGATTTTGTGCAAAGCCCGCAAGATGATCAGCGAGTTTTAGCGGGTCATCCGTCTCAAAGTAGCATGCGGTCCCTGAAGTTTGTTCACGATGGACCTTAAGGTCGGACAGGATCATTGGGACACCAAATGACTTCGCCTCTTCGACCGTTGTGCTCCATCCTTCAAAGCGCGAAGGATTTAACATCGCGGTACAAACGCGCAATAGAGCGTAGACATGGGGCATGGGAATCATACCGAGATAGCGGAAATTACGAGTCAGCGCGCGGGCATAAACTTGCCTTTCGAGACTTTCAAAATAATCTGGCTCGCGCGGATCATCCTTGCTGCCAGATGCAGCGACGACCACATCGAGCCCGCGACTCGCGAGTATTGCCAGCGCGTCGATGACGACCTGATGGTTCTTGTGCCGCCAAAACTGGTTTGGCAGATAAAAAAATGACCGCGGTAATTTATATTGGTCGAGGATCCCAAGCGGGTCAGCAGTCAAAAGCTCGGCCGAGGGTTGGGTCGCGAACCTCACCACGGATGCTTTGCCTCTCATATTGGGATAAAAAGCCTCGCAATCCTCCAATGCGCTTTGGCTGCTAAGCATGATGATACGGCCAGCCGCAATCTGAACGCGAAAACCGATGTCACGGCGCCATCTCGCGACCGGCGAAAAAAGCTGAGGTAGGCGTCTATGTTGAAAATCAGGAAACCAGGCTACCGCCGGATAAGGCAAGCGCCAGCCGAAAAAGCGGGCATTTTCAATGACAGCATCAATGTTATGTTCGCGAAACGCCGCAAGCGCAGCCCGGTCGTTGCCCGTTAACAGCGCCGACACCAGTCCAAATCTGCGTCGGTCAAAGGCTGCGGCCTGCACCACCTCGACTTTCGGAATCGCTGCAAAGGCTGCCAGGTCGTCCCCATCGGCCGAGACTCCCGCAAAAACCACCGGCGCAAACTCGTCGCGGCGGTAACGATTTAAGGCTGCAAAGAGATTGCGCTGATAATTGTAGCCACCAGACCAGAGCTTACTGGAAATGTGCGTGAATGCCAGACGCAGTGGTGGTCGGTGGGTCAACGAATCTGATCCTTAAACCAGTCAACATAATCAGTGAGCCCCTGTGATATCGGGATCTGCCACTCAAAGCGAACGGCACGGGCACGTGCAGGATCGGCCACCAAACTGAAAGGATCTCCAGCGCGAACTACGCCGGAAAATCGCACGGTGAAGCCATCACCCCAATTTTTCGTCAGCATTCGGGCAATTTCCGCAACGCTGATGCCGAGACCTGAACCACCATTCATGATCTCAAACGAGTTTGACTGCGGAACATCATTCAGCATCGCCAGAAATCGCACGACGTCGCGAACATCGGTCCAGTCTCGCATTTCGTCACCGGTGCCGCCCAACTCCAGTGTTTGCTCGCCCCTTCGCAGACGCGAACACAAATCCCATAGCAATTGTTTGCGCAGGCTCGGTCCATACACCGAGAACAGCCGTACCACGGTGCTCTGTAATCCGAACGTGACGGCGTAGCTCCGGCACAGCTGCTCCATCATTAGCTTGTGCTGACCGTAAGGCGACATCGGGACTGTCGCTGCATCCTCGGGAATCGCGCCCCGGTGATCTGCTCCGTAGACGGCAGCACTCGACACAACGATCAACCGACAAGCAGGCGCCGCGCCGCGCAGCCAATCAAGCAAACGGGCTGCAGCGACGACGGTGCGAGAAAAATCTTCATAGGGCTGCGCAATAGATAATCCGACCGACGATCCGCCAGCCAGATGAAAGATCGTTGACGGCAATCCCTCCGCGCGGGCAATAGCGTTTAGATTAGCTGCGTCGATCTCACCATTCAGCCATCTTTGCAGACCGAAGCGATTCCGATCGGGATTTTCTAACGCGCCGTGGCCGATGCCGTGCACGGTTTTGCCAGCATCCGCTAGCCTCCGCGCGAGATAGCGGCCGATGAAACCATTGGCGCCCGTTATCCAGACCTTCATGTGTCTACCTTGTGGCAGACGAATGAATAAAGCCTCCCAGGCCGATTGTCGAAGCGCTCAGCGACCGACAACAGAAATTCAAAAAAACGGTCGGAACCAAGCGCGACACGCCATACAGGACCGACAGGAAACCTACGCGCGAAATTGTCAATTACGGCGTTGCGCAACGTATCGATCGTGTAGGGAAACAGATTGATCGGGCTTTTGAGCGGCCCCAGAACCTCGACACGAGCAAAGCCTGCTCCTCGCAGGGCCCCGATATAGCGACCGAGAACAAATGCATGCTCGCCGCCATATAGGTGATGCAGCGGATGCTGTTCGAGGAACCGCCCGAGATCGGCTTCCTTGCTAATCACATGTTCACGCGCGGCGATGAAAATTCCGCCGGAGCGAAGCACGCGAAACATTTCACGGCAGGCGGCGTCAAGATCGCGGGTGTGGTGTAGTACGGCCCGTGCGAATACGACGTCGAAAGTGTCGTCATCGAACGGCAGGCGTTCTGAAAACTCCTCGACCACCTCGATGGGCAGCTTGCTCTCCGCGGCAAGCGCCTGGATCGCCGAAGCACCGACGATGGCGCTGGGGTTGGGTTCGAGCGCAGTGACTGTAAACCCATTACGCGCGAGGGCATAGCTGGCAATGCCGCGCCCGGCGCCGACGTCAAGCGCCCGGCCGGTACAATTCCGCAGCAACTTCGAAACCGCCTGCCACTCATCGCCGGCGAAGTAACGCTCGGCCGCGGCAATCAGGGGGTCATCATAAAACGCATCGAGCACCAGCTGACGCCGGTCCGGCTGTTTGCGAAGCCAGACCACCGCATCTTCCCAAGTGGTGATTTCGGGATTAGCGGGCAACGGCTGGTAATTCCCTGATCAACACGGCGGGATTTCCCGCCACTATGGAAAAAGCGGGGACATCCTTGGTGACGACAGCGCCGGCAGCGACAATTCCGCCCCTCCCCACGGTCACACCGCGCAGGACCATGGCTCCGGCCCCAATCCAGGCATCATCACAAATCCTGACCGGCTTCTCGTCGAGCGAGATCTCGCGCGGATGACCGTCGGAGAAAATCTGTCTGATCTGCTGGTGTCGCGCCTCCGCCCCAATCGGATGGGTGAGGTTGTCAAATACGTTCGCGGAATGCGAGATCAGGACACGATCGCCGATCACGATGGAAGCGGCCGACCAGATTCGGCTACCCTCGCCGATAAAACACCATTCACCGATCCTGATTTCGCCCCCGTGGGCGAAGGTCAATAGCTCGCCCATAATCCGGGAGTGCTGGCCGACCGTGATCTTGTCCGAATCGCCACGAATATTCCTGATCCTCGCGCTGGAGCCAAGCACCACGTCGTGTCGCAGCCGGCAGGTTGCACGTCTAAGAAGTCGCTGAATTAGATAATCGACGTTCATGCCGTCAACTGCAGGCACGCCACGGCCCGCGACGACGCCGCCAGGTCAGCGCTCCATCCTTTGCCTGTATGAACGTCATATACCGTGGCGTTCGCCAAGGCATCCGGGGACTTCCGGGACCAGCCATCGATCGAGTATCCGAAATAATCTATTTGATGCGAAACCGGGGCAAATGTCTCGACGACCTTCTCGATCATGGCAAAGTCAAAGACCTGATACCAGCCCAAATTGTCCCGCTTTCCGAAAGGTACTGAAATGAAGCAGGTGCCGCCGGGCTTGAGAATACGCCTGAATTCCTTCACCGCGAGCACGTACCCGTTCTCATCGGATTCCGTATCTGCAGGATCTCCCGTGTAGAGCATCGTGTTGTTCAGACCGATATGTTCTATGGTCGAAATGCTAGCGACCGTATTGAATGTCTGATCGGAAAACATCGTGTTTCTGAGATCACCGAACACATACGAATATCCCTTGTACCAGTAACAGCGCTTTTCAGGCGCCAGTGTCATGATGGTAAGATCGGCGTCCCGCAGCGGTGGCCGTTCCAGAAGAAAGTCGTGATTGAAGGTCGATCCGGCATCGAGCATTTTGCCGACATTGGTCAATCGCCCGAACAGCCACGGATATTCGACGACCCGTTCGTCCATGGCGATGCCGTAGCCGGGTGGCAGGTCTTTCCCGTCGCAAAGCAGGCCGCTGTCGACCGCTGACTTTATGATCCGGCGCCTCACCGTCTGATAGCCCGGACCAAAGGGCCTCGGTCGAATCTTGAACACGGGCGCGGCGACTCCGTCGAGGAACCACTTAATTCCCTGGGTCAGATTGTCCGTTCGCATCAACAAACCCTGATTATCTGCTTGTCGTGATCGCTCTAGCACGCCTAAGTCCGTGCGACGAGATCCACGAACTGTTCCCATTGCGCATCTTTGCCAAAGGTCGCCGAAATCCGGCTCCTTCCCCGTCCGGCGATTTCGGCCGATCCCGGCCAGTTTTCCAGACACCTTGAAACGATTTTCGTAGCCTGTTCCGGAGAATCATAAACTTCCATTGTCAGGCCCGCTTTCATTCCGTCTGGATAGATACCGGCGTCGGACACGAGCAACGCGCCGCACCCCATGGCTTCAAAGCAACGCATATTTCCGCGGTCAGTACCGGCCATGTCGATTGCACCATTCAGCACGATCTTTGACGATCCGAGAAGTTCGTAAAGCGATTTCCCGAATGCGGGCGGCTTTACGATCCTGGCGATGGCTTGCGGACGTCGATGCTTTTCCAATGGCAGCAAGCTGCCGAGCGCGCTTTCCGCAAGCCACGTCAGCCGTGAAGAGTCAAGGCAATATACGATCTGGCGAGTATCGGCTAAACTTGCTACCTGCTCGAGTACCTTTGCCCGCGCGGTATGATATCGCGAATAGCCTCCCACAAAAAGCACGTCAATCGAGCGATCGCCGTGACCATAATTTTCCATCTGCGGGTCAAGCGCGGGATAGAAAATCTCGGCGCGACAACCGGTGCGACGCCAGGAATCCAAGATCGAGGGAAAGTTTCCGAGCACCGCGCCATAAGCCGTCAGGTCAGCCTTTCCCGACGGTGCGGCGCGCCAGCAGAGTGTTTTTCTGACGCAGCCTGGAAGCTTGCGTACGAACGTGCTCGGATAGCGCAAGGGATCGAGATTATAGAACACCTCGGTCCGGTGATGTTCAATCTGGGCGAGCAAAATCTTTTCAAGCGACGTTTTTTTTGCGATCCCTTTTTCGCATGCCCACTTACGTTGCAAGATCACGTCATCACCATTTGTGAAAAATGCATTCCCATCGTCTTCGAGAATGGGTTTCAAAAAGTGGAGTGCGCCGAAGCGATCGTCGAGAAATATCCGCAGCCGCTCTTCAAAGCTAAGTGCGCGCGGGGCCAGCTTATTTAGACGAGCCAAATATGACGGATATAGTCCGCTATTTTGGAAAAGGCGCATCAAACTTCCTCGAAAAATATGAAAAGGCGGACCGTTCCACGTTCATCAGGCATCGCTTTGTTGCCATACCTGAGATGGTCCGGTTTGCAGGACAGTTTTGCAAAAAGGCTAACGCTCTCCACCGCCGCTCACACTAAAACGACGAGTGGCTAATCGACGCTATTGCACTTGCGCACAATCGAGAGCCTGGATGATCGGGTTCGATCAATTGCCTTCCTCCGATCGAGGCTCAGCGATCGAAGGAGCCAGCCAAAAATCCCGCTCGACAACGAACTGATCTTGGCGTGAAGCTTCGTCACCTCCGCGGCCTGAACCTCGGTTCCCTTGTCATTAAACACCTCGGCCAGCTTCTCGTGCCTCGCGCTTCCAGAGCGTGCAATTCGTGCCTGCTCGTCAGCTCCGCAACCGTCCGATGGACCTGAATCGCGCCAGCGCGACCTTGGCCCTTGAACTCAGCCGAAAACAGCCTGCGTGTCCTAATAGTGGATCATCCGCCTCGTCACCAAAGCCACTTTAGCCGCCTATCTCAAAAACCGGGGCCACCTCATTCACAGTAGCCCTTAACAACAGAATACAAAAGAAGATCAAGCGTCGCTGGGAGAGGACACGTTGGCTGCGCGCGTTGCGGCGCTGTGCTGCGCCATCCGCAGTGTCAGGCTCACGAAAATCGCCATAAGCGGGGCAATTACAAGTCCTCCTGACAGCACCGCGGTTGGCAAAGCGGAAATCATCAAATTGTAAATCCCAAGGAAGGTGGCGGCGAGTACAGAAATTGCTAAAATAGTCTTTCCTCGGGTGAGTAGTATCAGGTCGATTGCACGGCAGATCACGCCCGCCACGATGCTAAAGCCGAACACGCCCAAATAGGAAAAGTCCGCCCATGCGTCGGCAATGAACATTGCCGTCGTCGTCGATCCCCCAGTCCCGCGCCAGACTCGGGAAACGAGGTCGAAGGCCGGCGTGTAATCAAGCCCCCAGATCATCGCCAGGGTACGGATATTAGCCCCCCACGTGTGGGATATCCGCTCCGGAAAAGCCCCAAAAAACTCCAGCAACGCCTCATTGGAAATATCGAAGGCACGATAATAAAAGAAACGCAGTGCTCCGAGACCATCGGATTCCGGAATAGCAAGGCGGATAACGGGATAAAAAATGATTAGAGCCACGAGGAGGCTCGCAAGCGAGACGCGCCAAGTAATGCTATTGCGAAAAATCAAATAACTGACCAGAAAAAGCTGAATGAGAAAAAGGGCGATGGGGGCCTTGCTAAGTGTTTCGAGCTTGCCGAGCAACGTCAAGGCCAGCAGGAAGCTCGTCGCTGCCAGCAGCGGCCACCAGCGCCGCGTCCACCCAGAAAGGGCTCCCCAGACGATCAGCATCGGCGCGATCGAATTTATCACCACGCGATATAGATAGACGTGGCTTCCGCCATACTGCTGCCGATAAGCGATTTTATCGACCTCACTTCCAGCGACTGACAGATAGCCCACTAGAGCCGCGATATGCTTTTCCGTTGCGGAAACCCAGGCCATGAATAAACAAAGCGCCAGAATCACAATGAACAAAGGCCAGGACTTGGCTGATCCTCCAGCCAAGGGCTGGTCATTCCATCCAACTACTCCCCGTTGCAGGGCGTTTGCATACGACGGAGCCAGATGGTCAACCAGTTCTATTCCTGCGATGATACCCGCAAACAAAAGCGCAATAGACAGATTTAATGACATTACGATGTCATTAAATCTCAACGACTGCGCGATCCGACGATAGATCACAGATTGCGGGCCGTGAAACAGCATATAGGCCAAATAAGCAGGCCCATGGATCAGCAGGAGAAATCCGAGCAGCATTGACGATGCAGTAAGATAGAGCTGCAGTCGATAAATTAGATAAAGCGCAGCGCCATAAATTGCCAGGGCCGCCAGGATATAGCTTGCAGATAGAATCATCGGCCTCGTCCAATGACGCTGCGCAATCGCTGATTGACCTGATACAGGGCATGACTGTTGGCATAGCGTTCATGCGCCACAGGAGGCAAACCGATCAGGCGCTCCAGTTCGGAAACCGGGACGCCGAGTTTTTTGGCAACGAATCGCTTGTCGCGTGCGGAATGCTGATTCGTCGTCAACGGCGTCTTCAGTTCCTGCAATGCCTCTTTGCGGCTTATTTGTCCGGACACGATCAACGCCGAATAGTGCAGTCGCCGCTTGTCGAAACCGTACCGCGATGGCAGATAAATTTCCTGATAGAATTTAGTAAACCTACTCTCCTGGTGTTTACTGCCGTAGTCGACGAAACCATATGTTTCAATAAGTTCGCGTTTGGCAGCTTCTTTATCATATGGCAAATAGTTCAGCGGCTTTACGATCTCGATCTGCTTACGTATTCGCGCGAGCCACAGATATTCTAGGAGACCAAGCACCGGAAAGGTCTGAAGGGCTGCCGAGCCGTGAGCGCGGTGGATCGCGCGAAGATTGCGCCCATCCATGGCGGGGTAGCCGCCCTCCGGGATATGAATGCTCTCGCTGCTGAAATTCACTCCGGTGAGAAAATAGCGCTGCCCGAATTTTCTCGCGAGGCGGTACAATGTCGAGAAAAAAGCGTGATCCTGAGGAACATCCTGATTTAAGACCGAGGCTTTGAGATAGGCGAGCTGGAGGTCGCGCATTTCGTGCCACTCGACCACGTATGTGTGCAGGTCGATGTCCAGTTTCCGGACCAGAAGCTCGATGTTGCGGACCGCCGCTTCGGTATTCCAGCCACCGTCGACATGAACCGCCAGTATCCGCAGACCAAAATCACGCCGGAGCAAGTGTGCGAGGTAGGCGCTGTCGACGCCGCCGCTCAAGCCGACCATGGCATCATAGGGCTTATCCGCCATCTCGCGTTGGATGCGCACGATCATAGCATCTAATCGCGCACGGCCCTCCACCGTCGGCCACCATTCGTGAGGTTTGCGGGCCAGAGCTTCGCGACAGCAGATACATTGTCCTTTGTGATCAAACGTGACGCCAGGGTTGCTATTGTCCATCACACAGTATGAACATACTTGATATTTCATGACGGCGTGTTGCTTCATGAGAGCACGCCACTTCCCGCAAATATATCCTTGATGTCTTCCGGTGAGGGGTACGTGATCAGAACCGCGCGAAGACGCCCTATAAAAATGAACGCGCTTCCGGAAGCCACGGCGCTGGCTCCGGCGCGAAGCCCTTCGATCAGGTGAGAAACGTTCCCGGCGCCCCCCAGTGCGACGACCGGCACATTAACCGCCGTGGAGACCGCAGAAATTAGGTCGACGTTATAGCCCTTGCGTTCGCCGTCGCCCTCGATGCTTTGAAGAATGATTTCACCTGCACCGGCTTGTTCCACGGCTCTCGCACGAGTGACTGGATCAACGTCAGTGATAATTCGCCCGCGATCCAGCCCAACACGCCAGTCGTTATTGATGCGTCGACAGTCGATGCACACAGCCACGGCTTGGGATCCAAAACTGTCCGCCAGGGTTCTCACCACGACAGCATCAACTCCCGCGCGTCCAAGAACAATTTTTTCAACACCGACGGCAAATATTGGAGTGGCGTCTGCGACCGATCTCACGCCGCCACCATAACTCAAGGGCATGAAACATTCGCTGGCCAATTCAGAGATAAATCCCACGTCGGGACGTCTGTCCTCGATACTCGCGTTGATATCGAAAACGCAGATCTCGTCCACTTCCTTCTCGTTGAAAATACGGATGACGTTGAAGGGATCGCCGACATAAACTTCGTTGCCGAAACATCGTGTCTTGACGAGACGCCTGCGGCTATCCAGTAGAAGCACCGGGATAATACGCGGTCTCATCAGCGGCTTCTTTCGACGAAGTTGCTGAGCAGCCTCATTCCATATCGATGGCTCTTCTCGGGATGAAACTGTACGCCGTAAATATTATTATGCTGAACCGCGCAATCCACCGGTTCGTCGAATTTGTACGTCCCTGCGACGTCGGCTTGATCCTCGCACCGCATTTGATAGCTGTGGGTGAAATAGAAGCGGGATTCGACGCCGGCATCGAACAATCTCGCTGCCTGAGTCCGCTGAACATCTGCCCAGCCCATGAAAGGCACTTTGAGCCCCGATGCAGGGTCCGGCCGCATTCTAACAGTGTCGGCGGCGATCCAGCCAAGTCCTTCGATGACGCCCTCCTCGCTGCGCCGTCCCAGTAATTGCATACCAAGACAAACGCCCAGGAGCGGGATTTTGCGGTCAAAGATCGCTTTCTCCAGCGACGGAATGAGTCGAGAGTTCTGCAGCCGCAGCATCGCCGCGTCAAAGGCGCCCACGCCCGGCAGTACGAGATGACTGGCGTCGAGGATTAGCTCGGCTTGATCGGTGATCCGAGCATCATACCCGATGAATTCGAACATGTTGATAAGGGCGCCTGGGTTGCCCATGCCATAGTTGACGATTGTAATCATCGCAGTTCTTTCCACGCGAATAACAGAACGACGATGTTGGCGAAGCCTGCAGTAACAAACCCAGCAACAAATACTTCCGTCTGGGAAAACAATAAGTTCCCTAAAGCGATAAGGAACGCATACATCGAGCCGCCCATCGCTACTGCCGCACAGAGAGACTTGATAAGCCCCGAACGCGGCCAGTTGGCGATGCCATAGCATACCCAGAGGAACCCGAGATAGCCCAATACCAGCGCGGCGCTTTGCACAAGAACTGCCCGGAACAGAGATCCTCCCGCAGCAAGGGTTCCCCACAGCGCTCCCACCGAGCTAATACCAGTGATCATCTCCAATTTGAGATTTACATCCTGCCTCCCAACCGCATCGAGCAGCCGATCCATCCAGTTTGTGATGGTAAACAGCGCCGCGGGCATGACTAGCGAGGCCGCCAATAGACCCACGCCCTGCCATTGCGTACCCAGAAGGAAGTTGAAAAGCGCGTCATCGCCGTAAATGACGAAGGCGATCCATGAGCTACTCGCCAACAGCAGACAACGCACCAACCCGTCAACCGACCTTCCCTGAGAAGTGAGTCCCTCGGTCGCCGTCCGATGAAAAAACACCGGCCGCAGCGCCGCACTGGTAAGTCCCGACGGGAAATGGGTCAGACGCCAAGCCTGACTATAAAGGCCAACCAGCGCCGGAGGGCCAAACGCGCCAATAATGAAAATTGGAGCCCTTTCGCGGAGCAGCGATAGCGCGGTGAAAGGAAGGGAGAATTGCGGAAAACGCTTGTTTTTCCTCAACATCATCCACATCGCTTCAAAATTGAGTGCTCTCCAGACAGGGTGATCGGCGCCGTGAGTGACTTTCCAGATAGAAAACATCAAGGCCGCTGCCTGCCCGGCAATACTACCGACGATCAACCAAATGCCATACCCGAACATACCTCCTCCGAGCTGCACGAGATTGGTGACCCCCGCACTGAGAACCAGGGCGACCGAGACCGATCCAAAAGCTCCCGCCCGCATGAGCCAACTCTGAAACACCGTGCTGAGACCCAGAAGCACCAGCCAGCCCCAACCCAGCGCGGCTGATATCGCGTCAATACCCAGCACATACAAAAAACTTGATGAAACAACAATTGCTACTGCCATAACCAGGGAGCTGGCGAGAACCACGGCGATGATCGCAAATAGAAGCTGACTTGCCGCTACGAGGTCGCGCTCAAGCACCAGGGCCAGATCGAACCGCAATGAAACCAGCGAGCCCGCGATGATGGCTCCGGCCTGTATAGCCGCCCAGATGCCAAAATCTTGCGGCGTATAAAGTCGGAACAGCACCGGCACGAGAGCGAGCGCAAACACTTGTGATAGCAAGGGTCCTATGCCCGATGAAACAAGACTCAGCCCCAGACCGCGCTCGCGTGTGCTCTTCACTCCGGTTTCCTGGTAGCTACGCAAATGCGCGAATGAGATCCAAGACAGTTTTTTGCTGATCGGCCGTAATTTCGGCAAACATCGGCAGCGACAGAATACGGCTCTGTTGCCGGTGCGCGTTCGGAAACCGTTCGGGACGATGACCTAAGCGGCCGTAGGCCTCGAGAAACGGCAGCGCAACCGGATAGTTGATGGCCGTGTGCACGCCATTGGCACGAAGGTGGGCCGCGAGTTGGTCGCGGCGGGGGTGCTGAATAGTATAAAGATGGTAGACATGTGAGCGCCCGGCCGCAATGTTAGGCACTTCCACATCTTCTATTTGATTGAGACCCACGTCGTAAACCGCCGCCGCAACCTGACGTGCCCGAGTCCATCGCGAAAGATAGGGAAGCTTTGCGGAAAGAATTGCGGCCTGCAGCCCATCAAGGCGGCTATTAATCCCCTCCACCGAGTGCTGATGTTTGGTGAGTCCGCCATGGCGGGCCAGCATCGTCATTCGTCGCGCCAAATCGCCGTCATTGGTAACAATGGCACCGGCATCACCCATCGCGCCGAGATTTTTGCCAGGATAGAATGAATAGGTGGCGGCATTTCCGAAGGTGCCAACCTGTTGCCCCTCGTAGCGCGCCAGATGAGCTTGCGCGCAATCCTCAACGACCCAAAGGTTATGCTTGCGCGCAAGCGTCATGATCGCATCCATATTTGCCGGCTGTCCATACAGGTGGACTGGAATGATACCGACAGTACGCGGTGTAATTGCGTTTTCGATAGCAGCGGGATCGATCGTGTAGGTGCTGCCATCGGTATCGCAAAAAACTACATTGCCGCCCGCATGAGTGATCATAGCCGAGGTACTGATCCAAGAATGAGCCGTTGTAATCACCTCATCGCCTTCTCCAAGGTTTAATGCTGTCATCGCGATGTACAGCGCATCCGAACCGTTTGCGCATGAAACGCAGTGCTTGACGTCAACAGCTTCGGCAAACGCGTTTTCGAAGGCTTCCACATAAGGTCCTCGAATAAAGGCGCTGTCGCGAATGACCGCCGCAATGGCGGCATCGATATCGTTCTTAATGGTATCGTACTGAAGATGGAGGTCCGCGTAAGGTACAGACATCTGGGAGGTCCATTTGGATTGATGGCGATTAATTTTTTTGACCCAAAAGCTTGCGCGCGGGATTTCCGGCGTAGACGCCAGGTGCAACAATATCTTTCGTGACTACTGCTCCGGCCCCAATGATGGCGTCGTCGCATATCCGAATTGGCAAGATTGTAGCATTTGAGCCAATCGATACCCGATCGCCAATTACAGTCGATCTCCACAGATGTTTTCGGCCGCGAGCCGGACCTCCTGTGGAGAACGTATCATTAATAAACATCGCGCCGTGACCGATGAAACAGTCTTCCCCAATAGAGACCAATTCGCAAATGAATGAGTGGGATTGCACCCTCGTTCGTGCACCGATTCGGACAGTTCCTTGAATTTCGGTAAAGGGGCCAATAAAACAATCGTCCCCAATCTCACATCCGTAAAGATTACATGGCTCGACGATCGTTACGCGGGCGCCGAACGTTACGTCCCTTACTCCTATTCGATTGAAAATGGCAGCCGTCATGACAACATACCTAGACGGCACAGGCGGGGGCTGAAATAGAGCTGAACTTCCTTACCAGTTTCGATTGACTCGTAGAGGGCCGAGATCAATTCCAGACTCTTACGGCCCTCGAGGCCATCGACCAACGCAGGGCTTTGATTACGCAGACAATCCACAACATGCTCATAGTATGCTTGATGCCCGAATCCATAAACATTTGGCGGATTGACAGAAAATTTGTCGATCACTTCCTGATCGGACGCTTGCTCATCGGTGAACCGCCAATGTTTGATCTGATTGACGGCAAATCCCCCAATCTCCACAGCGCCCTTTTCCGCGAGGATTGACAGCGATCCTTCGAGGTCCTTCGGTCGCACCGCTGTAGTCGCCTCGATAATTCCAAGCGCGCCGTTTCGAAACTTTAACGTCGCAATGGCTGTGTCTTCGGCTTCGATTTTGGCCAACGCAGTGGTCGCACGGGCATGAACACTAACGACATCACCGAAAAACCACTCAAGCATATCGACGTGATGACTCGCCTGATTTGCAAGTACCCCCCCATCGTAAGCCCAAGTACCACGCCAGGCGTCCTGATCGTAATAAGACTGGTCGCGGCACCAACGCACTCGAACGGTTCCGAGAACCAGCCGGCCGAACCGCCCCGCGTCGAGGGCTTCGCGGGCCTTGACTACGGGAACATTGAACCTGTTTTGCTTGACGACGAACAGCTTGACCCCCGCACTGTCGCACGCCTGGATCATCGCGTCGGCATCCTCCAGCCGTAACGCCATAGGTTTTTCCACGACTACGTGCTTTCCTGCTTTCGCAACGGCGATCGCGTGCTCAGCATGCATTCCGCTCGGCGTCAGCACAGAGACGACATCAATCTCTTTGCTACTCAGAAACTTATCAACGTCATAGAACGCTGGGACGGCAAATCGTGCAGCGATGGTATCTGCTCTGTCTCGAGCCACGTCACAAAGTCCAACGAGTTTGGCACCATTGATATGCCCCCCACCAAGCAGCTCCGAATGCCGTTTAGCGATGCGACCACACCCCAGTAGGCCAAAATTGATCATCCTTAATCCCCATCGCCTGCTGCACCGACGTAAATGTTGGAGATAGCTGGACTCTTGGAGATAGCGCAAGGGACAAGCGGGCCTGATCGATGCACATTTCTCGGCCTAGGAACACAAAACCACGCCCAAACTCTTCAGCGCTAGCTGAGCTTTCAGGAGGTTGTCCATCTGGTCTGGCAGGGCGAAAACGGTCGCCAAATGGGCCAATCGGTTCCACACGGAGGGCACAGATGGATTGCGCGACCGCTCATCAAGGCCCCATTTCTCGCCGGATCAAACAAACGTTCGTCACCTACGCGATGATGGAGACATCACACCGGCAGCGCCTCACCGGCCACATTCGCCGCCCGGGTCGGTGTCTCGACCGCGACCGTCAACCGCGGACTAGGGCGATTGCGCCTGAGTCGGATGCGCGACCTGGACGCGGCTGAACCGGTGGGCCGTTACGAGCATGGGCACCCTGGCGAGCTGATCCATATCGACATGGAACTGCTTGATCGAGAAGGACGATACGTCATTCAAGCCGCCATGCGCGTCGCAGCTTCAACGGGACCGATAGTCTTCAGGGGTTGTTAGATCATTTTTCGATCAGGTTGCGTCGTATCCAGCGGCGGCGAGATAATTTTGACATTCATCGGGTGAGAAGCGTTTGAGAGCGTTTGCGATTGCTTGCCAGAAGTCTGTCATGGTGCGCGCGGCAGCGGCGCGCAACAGCGCCTTCAATTTAGAGAAGGCCATCTCGATCGGGTTAAAGTCCGGACTGTAGGGCGGGAGATAGAGCAGGCTTGCTCCGGCCGCCTGAATGGCCTCTCGAACGCCATGGACCTTCTGAGCGGGCAAGTTGATGGGGTGGACGCCCCTGACGGCATCGCTGTGCCAAGGTGATGTCGTTGATCATCACTGGAACGGAGGCGTCCATGTTGGAAGTTAACACAA
>NZ_JAVDPZ010000015.1:0-94998 GCF_031453995.1 Nitrobacter vulgaris
AACAGCAGCTCACTCGCGAGAGGCCGGATACATTTACGCAAACTGCGCCCGACAGAAATCCAAATCCCTTGCAACGCCGGGGCGGACCATACATTTTTTGAGGTGACATCCTTCAGGATCGCATTGTCGAGCATCTGCTCGGCCAAGAGCTTCTTCAGCCGGGCGTTCTCGTCCTCCAGCGCCTTCAGGCGACGGGCGTCGGACACATCCATCCCGCCGAACTTCGCCTTGAACTTGTACAAGGTCGCAGCCGAGATGCCATGCTTGCGGCAGACCTCCGTCGTCTTCGCTCCGGCTTCCTGCTCCTTCAGCATCCCGATGATCTGTTCCTCAGTGAACCGCGAGGCTCGCATCGTCCGTCTCCGTGATCGACGGACTCTACCCAATTCTGGAGGAAGTTCAGGGTCTCAGGTCATCAGCTAGGTCACGATTAGAAAAATTCTGCTCTCGAAAATCTTGACTGCCGACATCGTTCTCCTAATTTTTTCAAAACGAAAGGAGAGAGGAGGACGGATTAGTTTTAGAAATCGTTTCGATCTAGAGCTATTCTAAATATATCCCATTTCCCACCTAATTCTGCGACTGTATGCATACGGAATTAGGCGACGTCTTGGGGGCATTTATGAGCTACTGGCTCGCGCGCTTTGTTCAGCGCTCATTTCTTCTTTCAACGAGCGCCGTGGTCGCGTTTGGCGCCGGAATGTTGGCGGACAGCGGCTCCACGTTTGCACAAGAATCGCGATCGTCCGACACGACATTGCCGAAGGTGACGATTGATGCGCCAACGCAGACACAGCCCCGGCGTCGTCGCGCGTCAACTGCTGCACCGAGAACTGTAAGGTCGAGCCGCCAGGTCGCTGCTTCCGCGCCCACGCCTAAACATATGCCGAGCGTGAACAGCCAGGACGCTAAGACAGGGCAGTCGGGTTACATCACCCAGAGCATGACCACTGCAACGCGGACGAACACACCTCTCATCAACATCCCCCAGTCGGTCTCCGTGCTGACGAAGGAATTCATCAAGGACACAGCCATCCTGTCGATCGGCGAGGCCACGCGGTACGTGCCGGGCGTGATCTACCATCAAGGTGAAGGCCATCGAGACGATCTCGTAATCCGTGGACAGCGGACCAATGCAGATTTCTTCACAAATGGAATTCGGGACGACGTGCAGTATTTCCGCGATGTCTACAATCTCCAGCGGCTTGAGGTTCTGAAGGGCCCCAATGCTATGATCTTCGGACGTGGCGGCGGTGGCGGCGTGGTCAACAGAGTGTTGAAGGAGGCCGATGGCACGTCGGTTCGGGAGTTCACGGTCTGGGGAAATTCCTATCCGGGCGCGCGCATGACGGCCGACATCGGGCAGGCCATCAATGAGAATTGGGCGGCCCGTTTCAATGCAATGTATGAAAACACCAGCAGCTACCGAGATTTTGTCCATCTCGATCGCTGGGCAGTCAATCCGACCGTCACTTTTGCACCAAACGATACCACGACGGTCAAGCTGAGCTATGAGCATCTGCACGATAATCGGACCGTTGATCGTGGCGTCCCTTCGCAGATCCGCCCAGGCAACGCATTTCCGCGATTTCCATACGACACGTCGTCATCGACCTTCTTCGGCAATCCTCTTCTGAGCTATGCAATCGCTGACGTCGATATTGGTATGGCGATTATCGAGCACGATTTCGAAAACGGATTCGCAGTCCGTAACGCTACTCAAGCGGCGAATTACAACAAGTTCTATCAGAACGTTTTTCCGGGTGGCGGCGCCAATGCGGGCGCGGTTAACCTTGCTGGTACATCCAGCAATCTTTCATCTTACAATAACGAAACGGACCGGTCCAACCTCTTCAATCGGACAGACGTAACCTACAAGTTCGATGCCGGTTGGACGCGCCACACGGTCCTGTTCGGAGGAGAGCTCGGTCGTCAGAGCGGTCTGAACTTTCGTCAAAGCGGCTTCTTCAACGGCGTGGATTCGACGATCACTATCGATCCAAGAAATCCTGTTTCCTATGTCCCCGTGACATTCAGAAACAACGGGACTACGGATGCAAACAATACCTACAACCTTAATCTTGGCGCAGCCTTCCTTCAGGATCAGATTGAAATCACCCGCTATCTGCAATTGATCGCTGGCGTGCGGTTCGATCATTTCGACCTCTCGTCACGAGATCGGCGGACCAACGTGGTGCTAGGCCGCGTTGACGATCTTGTGTCGCCGCGTGCGGGCATCGTTTACAAACCGATAGACAATCTGTCGATCTACGGCAGCTATAGTGTATCGTACCTGCCGAGCGCTGGAGACCAA
Organism: Nitrobacter vulgaris; assembly: GCF_031453995.1. Taxonomy (NCBI): domain Bacteria; kingdom Pseudomonadati; phylum Pseudomonadota; class Alphaproteobacteria; order Hyphomicrobiales; family Nitrobacteraceae; genus Nitrobacter; species Nitrobacter vulgaris. The sequence goes on from NZ_JAVDPZ010000015.1 coordinate 2,315, forward strand.
TTCAGCGCGCTCAGTCCCGGATTGGTGATCGCACCGCCAGAAAAATTTGTGAACACCGAGATCGGGGTCAAGTACGATATCGTGCCTCGGCTTCAGTTTGCCGCCGCTGTGTATGATCTCGATCGGACCAACCAACGTATCGCGGATCCAGTCAATATTGGGTTCTTTCTCCTCAACGGGCAGACAAAGACACGTGGCTTTGAGGCGTCCCTTGCCGGTTACATCACGGATGCTTGGCAGGTCACTGGTGGGTATTCCTATACGGATGCGCGGATTGCAAACAATCTCTCGGCAACCATTGTTGCCGGAAACCGCGTAGGGCTCGTTCCCTATAATACCTTCTCCGTCTGGAACAAATATCAGTTCGATCCCATGTGGGCCGGCGGTATAGGCGTGATCCATTATTCGAACTTCTTCGCCTCGTCCGACAACACCGTCCGCCTTCCGGAATTTACGCGCGTTGACGCCGCAGTCATCCTGACTTTGAACCCGACGTGGCGCGCTCAGCTGAACATCGAGAACTTGTTCGATCAAAAATACTTCTCGACCGCCGATGGTAACAATAACCTCATGCCCGGATCACCGCGTGTGTTCCGGCTGCAGGCCACAGCGAGGTTCTGAAGCACAAAGTCACCAATCTGAATGTGACGGCGAGCCGATATAATTATCGGCACGGCGGAGACCAGACGCAATTCTCTGCCACTCTCCGAGGTCCGAAAGCCCTTCCTTGATACAGAAGCGCATTTGAGGTCAAGCGTGTTTGACTCAACGCTAACCCCACAAGGTGACGAGAATATCATCCAATATCATCCAATATCATCCTCTATATTCTGTGGCGCAGTCATCATCGCGCATCACCACCAGCCCGCACTCTCACAGTTGCTATTAGCGCATGGAAAAAGGCAGGCGGTCTCTAGCACAGAGCCGGTCATCTGCTCGGCCGGAAAGTCGTCACTTGAGATTCCACAGTTTGGAATTGCTCGAAACAACCGGTTTTCGCTTGCGTTTCACAGGGCCTAACAATATCCAATCGTAGTCGTTATCGTAACGGGTCCCGTTTGATGATCGTTTGTTCCTGTAACGTATTGACCGATCACGACGTTCGCGCTGCCGTCACTGCAACAAATGTTTTGCCGCGCTCCGCGAAGCAGGTTTACGGATGCCTGGGATGCAGCGCTGAATGCGGCCGATGTGCCCGGACCATCAAGACGATTATCAGGGAAGCGCTCGGCGCGTGTGCGCGGGAATGCTGCGCCGGCTGTCCCGCTCCCTAATCCACGCAATCCAGCAGATCCAATCCGAAATCACATGTGACCGCCCATGGCGCTTCGTTACCGCTTCGGCGCCCTGCATCCTGCGGCTTCCGCCTCTTCCTCCGAGCAGAACCCGGGCCGATCCGGCTTATCCATCTTCATTTTCGCGTACCAGCGATCACCGGTCCGGTGATAGATACACTCGCCGTTGTGCACGCCAGCCTTGATGGTGCAGTCAGGATCCGGAGCTTCCAGTGAAGATACCCCGTCCAGCAAGAGCTTTTGAGCAGTCACGGGGACTAAGATGGATCCGAGAATGACGGTCTGTTTATTCCGTGATCGCCAATCCCAAGGGGCGATAAACGCGCCTGACCAAAATCCGGTATGTAAAACACGGGCCCACTTTTCATCGAAGCCGTAGCGATCGGAATACTTCACGAACGCTAGCGCCCATCCACGCTCGATGCTCCGAAGTATGCAGACGAAAGCAGCTGGAATTGGTCTGATCCGACCCGCACCAGAGCAGTCGACGATTATTATACCGGACTGACATAACTCATCTGTTACGGGGCCCTCGAGTCATCGTTCCAGAAGCTCATTGCATTGCAATTCATCGATCGCGCTCTTACACCTGATACAGCGCAATGGCGAAAGGCTTGCAGCATGAGCACGGTAGAGAGCATCTGCGCCGATCTCGGAATAACGATCGCCCAATGTCATGAGCCGACCGGTCCATTGCGCACCAAGGCTGGCCAGACGCTTCGCCGAATGATCCTCGAGCACGGCGAAGGACATGTCATCATCACACTGCGCACCATTGTGGAATCGGCTGGGAATGAACGCGCGCTGACGGCGGCCGGAATTCAGGGCGTCAGTGATATTATCCTTGCGCATCCCTCTTGGTCTGACCGCGGACTGGCCTGGATCGAAGCATTCGACAATATCGATTTGATCGAGCTCGCCAACATGGCGAAGGCAAACCGAGGGGCCGTCCCTAAACGTGAGGCGATGGCGGCGATGCTGTACGAGCGCTTGGCGCCGATTTTTGATCCGCCCTCGAAGCCCCGCAAGCACATCAGAACGACGCCACGACAGGCGCATCCGGAGCCGTCGATTATTGGAACGTGAGAAGCTAGTCCCTCGGGCTTCGATTGGTGGGCCTGAGTGACAATCCTTCGCTGTGCACCTTCCAACGGACCGATGCCTCGGTTCTCTTGAGCTTCATCGCGATCAAACGGGTCGGGGTGTTTTGTTTAATGAGGGTTTTGAGCTGCTTAAGATCGTCCTTCGACCAGGGCCGAGGACTTGAGCGGCCGTCGCTCTTTTTGGCACTGCCTTTTTTCGTCCCCACGGTAGCGGTTTTCTTCGCCGTCTTTTTTACGGGCTTCTTCGACGCCTTCGTCGTCGACTTCTTTGCCTTTTTGGCCATGGTCACTCCTGAGATTTGATGACCCCGTTTAAGTGATTCGCGAGACAGGCGCGAAGCCATCGTCGCGCCGACGGTCACCGGCTCAGGCGGCGAACGCTCCGAACATTCATTCCGGTAGCGACTGTCCGACGTCGACCTCCCTCACCAGGGCGGCACGATGGAACGAACGTGTTACCTGGTGGTTGAGGAATTCCTCGCAGCGGCCGAACGGAGCGTCACAATGAGCATATTTGGAAAGATCATGGGCGCCATCTTCGGCAGCCACGCTGAAGCTGCGACACCGACATCAAAACCCGAGACAGGCGGCGGGTCTGCTGCGACCCCGGCCACCTCTACCTCAAATGGAACGGCCGCCGGCAGCTCTGTTGACGTTGCAGCCATTCTCGACAAGGCTGTAGCGAAGAAAAACGAACAGCTGGCCTGGCGGACTTCGATCGTTGATCTCATGAAGGCTCTCGACGTCGACTCCAGCCTAGAATCTCGCAAGGAGCTGGCGAAGGATCTGGGCTTTCCCGGCGACATGAATGACTCCGCGACGATGAACATTTGGCTGCATAAGCAAATGATGGCACAGCTGGCAGCTAACGGCGGCAAATTACCGTCTGATCTCACCCGCGCAGCTTAGCAGGAGGTTCGCTTCGTTATTCATGCCAACAGGAGTTCGACAAGTGGCGATTGGTACTGTGAAGTGGTTCAACGGGCAGAAGGGCTATGGATTCATCGCGCCCGAGACCGGCGGCAAGGATGTCTTCGTTCACATCTCGGCCGTGGAGAAGGCAGGCCTTAACTCGCTCAACGAAGGAGACAAGGTGAGCTACGAGGTCGTCATGAACCGCGGGAAAGAGAGCGCGGAGAACCTTCGGGTCGGTTGATCATTTGATTTTTGTGAGCTGAGCCGGATGTACGCTGGCTCGCGATGTGAATGGCCCTGAGCAATGCTCCGGGCTATTTGCATTTGGGGATTTTCGGCGTTTTCGTTGAGGGTCGGCGCCCCTAATCCGGTACCCTCACTTCCTTCTCTGGGCAGAATTATCTGAGCCCTATCGTGACCGGGTGCGGTACGCGCGCGGAAGACGTTACCCTTTAACCGAGGTCGTGAGCCATGCCGAAGTCGCAGATTGTTGATGTTGTCGCGGAGACCGGACATGCAATTGAGCCTCCGCCTCCGGAAATTTTGGAACCGGAGGCGGGTCTCTCGCCGGAAGAGATTGAGCAGGCACGCAGGGACTATTTGCTCACGCGATTCTGGATCAGCGCCAAAGGATTTTGGGGTGTCAACGGCGGCAAACTGGCGTGGGTGTTGTCTCTCGGCCTGATCGCCATGATTGTTACCAACGTCGCGTTTCAATACGCCATCAATGTCTGGAACCGCGCGATTTTTGACGCCATCGAGAAACGTGACTCCGCTACGGTTTTCTATTTGACGGGGGTGTTCTTCCCGCTCGCGATCGGTAGCGTGGCGCTCGGCGTTTTTCAGGTGTTCGCACGCATGGGCATCCAGCGCCGCTGGCGCGCGTGGCTGACCGATTCAGTGGTGTCGCGGTGGCTAACCAACGGCCGCTACTATCAACTCAATCTTGTCAGCGGCGATCACGAAAACCCGGAATACCGCATCGCCGAGGATCTGCGAGTCGCCACCGACGCGCCGGTGGATTTCGCCTCTGGCGTGATATCCGCGTTCCTCTCGGCTGCAACCTTTATTGTCGTGCTCTGGACCATCGGTGGCGCTCTAACCCTGACAGTTGGCGGGTCGACATTTACCGTGCCCGGCTTCCTGGTGGTGGCGGCGGTGATCTATGCCGGAGTTACCAGCAGTTCGATGGTCTACATCGGACGTCACTTCGTCGCGGTTTCGGAGAGTAAAAACCAGGCCGAAGCCGAATATCGCTACGCGTTGACGCGCGTTCGCGAGAACGGTGAAAGCATTGCCCTGTTGGGAGGTGAGGAGGAAGAGCGCCACGGAATCGACAAAACGTTCGCCAGCGTGATCAAGCAATGGGCCCTTCTCTGCGGTCAGCACATGCGCACCACCATCGTATCGCAGGGATCGAGCCTGATTGCTCCGGTCATCCCGCTTTTGCTATGCGCGCCGAAATTCCTCGATGGCAGCATGACGTTGGGACAAGTGATGCAGGCGGCATCAGCCTTCACCATTGTGCAGAGCGCGTTCGGCTGGCTTGTCGACAATTATCCTCGTCTGGCTGACTGGAATGCCTGCGCGCGGCGAATTGCGTCGCTCATGATGTCGATCGACGGGCTGGATCGGGCCGAGCGTGGCGACGGGATAGGTCGCATACAGCGCGGCGAGACCGAGGGCGATGCGATGCTCAGCCTCAACGACTTGTCCGTGACGCTCGACGACGGCACCGCCGTGGTGGGAGAAGCGGAGGTGATCATCGAGGCCGGCGAGCGCGTGCTGGTGGCGGGCGAATCAGGGACCGGAAAAAGCACGCTGGTGCGTGCTATCGCTGGTCTGTGGCCATGGGGTGGTGGCAGCGTCAGCTTCCATACCGACCGCCGGTTGTTCATGCTCCCGCAAAAGCCGTACGTGCCCTTTGGCACGTTACGTCGCGCTGCAGCCTACCCCGCGGCCGCGGAAGACTGGACTCTCGAGCAAATTGGCACTGCTCTGGACAAAGTAGGACTTGCTCACCTAAAGGGTCGACTTGAGGAAGAGGCGCCCTGGGACCAAACGCTGTCGGGGGGCGAAAAGCAGCGGCTCGCCTTCGCCCGGCTGTTTTTGCATAACCCCGATATTGTCGTGCTGGACGAAGCAACATCTGCGCTCGACGCAAAGAGCCAGGACAAGATGATGGAGCTCCTCAATAAGGAGCTCCCTAATGCTACAGTCGTCAGCGTGGCGCATCGCGTCGAACTCGAAGCCTTTCATACTCGAAAGGTCGTTCTGGTGCGCCGCAAGGGTGGCGCGAAGCTAGTCAGCGATATCAATCTCATTCCACATAAGGGAAAACGCCGCTTGATGGGTCGTTTCCTGCGCCAGCGCCACCGCAAGGCATCTCGTTGAAATGATGCACGGCGACGTGCGTCCATCGCACCAAATCGTCCCGTAACAGAGTGGCCTGGAAACGCGCGAGCCCAAGCGAGGGGCACTGGCCTGGTGGGTACACGGGTAAAGGGTGCAGTCCCGTCCATGAACCAATGGCTGGGCTCCACATCCGTTCGGGCAATGCCGGTCACAAACTTTGCCGAGTGAAATGTAAAACGGCCCGCCGGCATTGGGCACAGCGCGCTAAAGGTCCGCGCTTGCCGAGTGAGCCACTTACTCAAATGCCATTCACCGACATTTGGGATAGGTTCCAGGCGGAGCCGCGGATAAAGGATTCGCGGTTGCTGAGTTCCAAGCTCATAATTCCGCCAGCACTGAGCGGATCGCGGCTTCTTTCGGTGATGAGAACGCCTGATTGCGCTGCCGCCCTTCCTCTCACGGATAGGAGCAGCGATATGACCCCGCGTAAACAGACCACATCGCTCCAGGACCGCCTTTCGGTATTCGTCGCGGAGTCGCGCGCCGAGGCGGCCCGCACGCCGACCAGGGCGGATCCTTTCCCACTGCTCAAGAAGGTTCGGCAGGCCGAGAAGGCCGCAAACATTGAGAGATGGGCGAATTCGCCGGAATTGCAGCCGCCGAATAGCTGCGACGTTATAACGAGGCTGCTGTAGCAACTAACGCGTCGCGCCCGCGTTGGCGCGCATGCCTCAACTTTTCATCTTTGCAATCGTGGCCGGCCTGCTCGTGCTCATCGCGTTATTACTTTGGGTTTTCTTCTTCCCAGTGGCGGTTTGAGTCGTGCGACCACCAAAAAGGCCCGCCGGATGGGTGTCACGGCGAGCCAATTCGGGTCCGGGAGCCAGGTGCGGTAATATCCCGTTCCGGGCGATTCAATGCTGATCGCGGGAGAGCGTTCCTTAATAGTGAGACGTTCGAGCGTCCGGTTTTTAACCCGCCTAGTTGCGATTATCTTCCGGCTCCTACCATTGCACTTCTTGCAGCTTACCCGACGCGATAAGCGCCTCTAGCAGGCTGTTGAAGAAGTGTTCCGTCTGGCTTTGGGGATGGCTTGATCGCCGTTGTGATAGGCGAATGCGATCTGGATCGAGCCGCCGTCGAGCAGTTTGGCGTGGCCGTGAGACGGCGCGGTCATGCTGGCGCCGCCATGAGCTTCGGCAGTCGCACCAGATTGTAAGCGGCGGCTGCGAAGGTGAAGGCCCATTCGACGCGGTCGCGGCCACGGAAGCGGGTCTTGTCCTGGCGGGCAACCATCTTGATCCAGCCGAACGCTTCCTCAATGCGCTTGCGGATACGCTGGCTGATGGCATAGCCGCGGTGCCGCGTCGTGCGCCCGTCGAACGCCGAGCTTCGGCCGCTTGTGTTCTGCGCCACGTGCGGCGTCACCTTCATCGCGCGCAACTCGTTGACGAAGTCCTCCGTGTCATAGGCCTTATCAGCGCCAAGTGTGATGGCCAGGGGCCGGTCGGCGCGAGGTTCGATCATGTGCAACGCCGCCACCCGCTCGGCATGTCCGCCGGCCAGCGTCAGGCAGGCGTCGACCAACAGGCCATGGCGGTTCTCCATCAGCCCATGACCCATGAAGCATAGCTTCGCCTCCTTGCCCTTGCCCTTCTTGTAGAGCCTTGCGTCCGGATCGGTGATCGAGGCATGCGTGTCGTTGGTCCGCTTCTCGCCGTGGAAGTCGGCTTCGGCATTGCGCCCGACACCGCCGGCCGGCGGCTCGCCAGAGCCGTCCTTCGGTTTGACACTTCTTCATCGAAGCCCAGGCCTCGATCAGCGTGCCGTCGACCGAGAAGTGATCGTTCGACAGCAGCTTCTTCACCTTGGGCTGGGCCAGCACCGCACTCAGGAACTTTGCCGCGATGTCGCCCTCCAGCAGCCGATCGCGGTTCTTCGAGAACACCGAATGGTCCCAGGCTGGATCGTCGACGCCGATGCCCACGAACCAGCGGAACAGAAGGTCGTATTCCAGCCGCTCCATAAGCAGCCGCTCCGAGCGGATCGAGTAGAACGTCTGCAAGAGCATCGCCCTGAGCAACTTCTCGGGTGGGATCGACGGCCGCCCGAGCGGCGAATACAGCGCCGCGAACTCCCGCTCCAAAGCGACAAGCGCTTCATTCACAATGACCCGGATGGCGCGAAGCGGGTGATCGCGCCGAACCCGCGCCTCCAGATCAGTAGCTGAACAACTCGCCAGTCAGATTGTCACCACCGCGCACTCATCATCTCCAAATCGCTTCGGAGCAATAAATCATGCTCACAGCGGTTGCTTCGAAGCTACGATCAAGCACATTTGGTGCGACGCCGGTGGATTGCCGTTCGCCGAGATCAGGCGGCGGCAAATGCAGTATAGAGAGCAGCCCGCCAAGTACTTAAGGCTGCGCCGGGGGCGGGGGTATTGATCGCGCTTGTCCCGATCGCGGTTACGGTGCCTGCCGCGAGGCTCGCTAGAAAGAAATTTAGGGTCCATGCAAATATCCGACCGTTGCGGGCATTATGAGGCGGCGTGAAGTTTTTGAAACTGACCGTAATCAAGGCCAGAGCCGGAGCGAACCCGGGTTTTCGTTTCTGCACTTGGATATCGTCTCGTGTCCTCATTGGGGCATGCGCGCTATTGATTCACCTCAAAGCCATCCTCCGCACGGCTGCATAGCTTTTCGAAAATGATGTGGGCGACTTTGTCAGGAATTCTTCCTTGAGCCACGCGGACGTTGGTACTCACCTCAGGATCGTCGTCACCGCATTGGTTGCAGCCAGCGTCGTAGTTTGGATCGGAATCGCGGCCCGGATTTCGCCAGCACCGCTCATCCAACGGATTGACGGGCCGGCGAAACCGGCAACCGCTCCGGAACCGATGCAGCCTTCGGTGATCGTTCTGGCCGAAAGTCAACGCTTTTGATGGGGATCAATGCGGCGCCCAAATGGGGTCTATTGAATAGAAATGCAAAGCCGTGCTTCAGACGCCAATTTTGCTAGCCGCGATTATTAAAAGAGCTGAGAATGTTTGGTTTCAAGACCGCGGATCAGGGATAGATCAATCAGACTTCCGATAGTGAGCTGTTGTAGAACGTCATGATTTCAGCCGTCGGGCAAGAACCAGAGATCGATTTTCGTCCAGCTGTTGCGGATGATTGCCGGGACATCGCTCGATTCATCTGCATCGCTGGTGGCGGTCTCTATGAGTTTCTCTTCGACGATGTCCTGCCTGTCTTGACCACGGTGGACTTGCTGGCGATCGGTGTCTGGGGCGATCGGTACCCCATTTCATTTCGCAATTGCCAAGTGGCTGTCGATAGAGCGACCGGCGGGGTCGTTGGCGCCGCCAATGCATTTCCGATCAATGATCTCAAAGACGAGCAATATGAGATGGTACCCGCCGCGCGGCGGCAGCATGTCCAGAGAATGCTGGATCTACAGGATTGGGGCAGTATGTTTTTAAATGCCCTGGCGATCAGTAAGGAATGTCGAGGATTTGGCGTCGGCACCGAGTTGCTGCGGTGGGCGCAAGAACGTGCAAAGGCAAACGGCTTCGACCGCCTCAGCCTCCATGTCTGGGCAGACAACAAAGCTGCATTGGAATTCTACGAGACACGCGGTTTCGTCGTGGTAGGAAATGCCCCGGTGGGCACGCATCCGCGGCTGGCGCATAAAGGCGGAAGTATCCTGATGCGGCAAACAATTACGTCGTTTGGCGTTGTTGAGTCGTTTTAGGGTTGGGACCCATAAAGTTATTCCTTCGGCGCTGAGTTTGTGATTCACGGTCTTCGACAGGAGGCCGTTGATGAATCGCGATTGCTTTTGGCTAACGAAGGATCAGTTCGCTGTTCTCAAGCCACTTCTGCCTAACGATACGCGCGGTAAGCCGCGAGTTGATGATCGGCGGGTGATCAGCGGCATTATCCAGGTTCTGAAGTCGGGTGGACGCTGGATCGATGCGCCGGAGGTCTATGGTCCGCGCAAAACACTCTACAATCGCTTCGTCCGCTGGGCAGCGAGGGGCGTATGGGTAGACATATTCCACGCACTCGCAACGGCCGGTGGACCTGCTGCGCAGTCGGCTGAGTTGTCGGCCGAAGCGGGATGAGTCGCGAACCTGGATGGTAGAATCGGGTGAAACGAGCGGTGCCGTGTGGTATCGACCCTAAACAACGTTATTGCGGTTGAGGATATCAGCGCATAGGGACTCGTGACCACGACCATTAACATCAACGCTTATAGCGACGCTCTGGTTGTCCTTGGCACTGCCGGCGTTGTGGTGCCGATTGTGCGCCGTTGGGGTATCAATCACGTTCTGGGCTATCTCGGCGCCGGTGCAATTCTCGGCCCGCTCGGGCTCGGCTCTTTCATCCCGACCTTTCCGTTCCTGCACTGGTTTACAGTCAAAGACGCCCAGAACGTCGATGGAATTGCTAACCTTGGTGTCGTATTCCTGCTGTTCTTGATCGGGCTTGGACTATCCTTCCGGCGGCTTGTAACCATGCGGCGGCTGGTGTTCGGGCTGGGCAGCCTGCAGGTGCTGGTGACATCCGCACTCATTTTCGGTGCAATCATTCTGACGGGCCAGAGCTCCGATGCCGCAGTGATCCTTGGCGTGAGCCTTGCGCTTTCCTCGACCGCGATCGTGCTCGAACTCCTGTCGGGCGAGCGACGTTTGACCACGACCGCCGGCCGCGCTAGCTTCTCCATACTGCTAGCCCAAGATCTCGCGGTGGTCCCGATCCTCGTCTTCATCTCGGTGCTGGAGGCGGGCAACGGCGGCTCGATTGCGATGCAAATCTCAAGCGCGCTGCTCAAGGCGGTGATAGCGGTAGCTCTCCTCACCTTGATCGGACGGCTGCTGCTGCGTCCCCTATTTCAAATAGTCGCTAGCGCGCATTCGACCGAGTTGTTCGTTGCAGCAACCTTGTTCGTCATCGTCGGCGCGGGCCTCGCCGCGCACCAGGCTGGCCTATCGATGACGCTCGGCGCCTTCGTCGCCGGGCTGATGCTAGCCGAGACCGAATATGGCAAGGCGGTCGAGGCTACCGTCGAACCCTTCAAGGGCCTGCTGCTCGGCATTTTCTTTTTCACGGTCGGCATGGCGATAGATTTCCGCGTGTTTGAGCGTGATCTCGGCTGGGTGCTGGCGGCCGTCGTCGGCTTGCTGGCAGGCAAAGCCCTGGTTGTCATCATCCTGGGCCGCCTCTTCAGTCTTTCGTGGCCTGCGGTGATCGAAAGTAGCCTGCTGCTGGGTCCTGTCAGCGAATTCGCCTTCGTTAGCATCGGCATGGCTTCAACGCTGATTGAGCCTCACTTGGCGAGCTTTGCCGTCGCCGTCACGGCAGTGACGATGGCATTGACTCCGCTTCTCGGCAAACTCGGAAAGCGCTTGGCGACGAAACTGTCGGTCAAGCGAATTGTCGACCCCGAGCTTTCCGAGCGTCCGGCCGGTCAGGAGCCGCAAGCCATCGTGGTGGGGTACGGCAGGGTCGGAAAAGTCGTTGGCTCGTTGCTCACCGCCAATGGCCTGAAATACATCGCGATCGATCAGGAGGCTACCGTTGTGGGGCGTCATCGTCGCGACGGCCATAAGGTCTACTATGGCGACGCGACCGAGCCGGGCTTTCTCGAAGCCTGTGGCCTGATGCAGGCGACTGGCGTGATCATCACCATTCCGTCTAGAATCTCGATCGACGCCGTCGTCCGGCGCATCCGCACGGTGCGGCCGGACGCGCTGATCATCTCACGGGCGAGGAATGCCGAACACGCCCGCCAGCTCTACGCGATCGGAGCGACCAATGCGGTCCCGGAAACTGTCGAAGCGAGCTTGCAGCTGTCCGAAGCGGCGCTCATCGGTCTGGGGATTCCAGACGCATGCGCGATTGCCTCGGTACACGCGAAGCGGGATGAATTCCGGCTCACCCTGCAGCAGTCTGCCCTCACGGCGGAACAACAATTGTAAGAATGTACCTTACGGACTTGGGAACTTCCTTGTCCGTTGGCAGAGATTTTGAAGTGCCTGGCGGGATGAGGGGAGGTTCCGGCACAAGGCAGCACGTTCGCTCTGCGGTTGGCGCTTGACAGGAAACGCCGCATCGACACTGCCTTCAATGTCGCCAGCCGCGCGATTCATCATATCCCGGCCTAAATTGGAAAGCGAGCAGCCTGCTCTGTAAAGGGCGATCCCCTAGCGAGACTTTTTCGCACCACCCGACACAAGCGATTGCTTCAGTAATTCGGTGCGCCAGTCTGCGAGGAGGTGAAAAGAAGGTCGAAGGAAGCTCGGCAACGCAAGCACCGGGGATCTTACTTCAGCGAACGAATGTACTTGGCCAAATCGGAAATTTCAGACCTATTTAGCGATAGCTTGGGCATATTCGGGTGTGGAATCAGCAGCAGAAAGGCCAGCTTGTTCTGATCGAAGTCGGGCCTCTTCGCCAGATATGTGAACGGCGGCGCCAGATCGGTGGAGTTCCTTTGCCCGCTCTCGACGAGATGGCAGCTTGCACACCAGCGTTCGGCGATATCCTTGCCGTTGGAAGGATCCGCAGCCCGGCACAGGAAGTTGGCGCGGACGGTCGGATCGTCGCCTCGGCCGTTTGCGTCCGGGCGGACCGATCCCAGAACCCTTTGCCGACATCTACTTTTCGCAGATTCCCCTCGGATTTTCTGGCTCGGGAGAAAATCGCAGTAATGGTAATGGTCCGCGTCCGCGCCCGACCCCTCCGTCGTGAACGCGATATCTATACCGAGCTTGTGTTTGCGCCTTGAGGCTCTCTGCGCGCTGCCGGGCTTCGTTCATCTGTCGGACGCGATGGCTGACGGCCCGACACCTTGCGCCTTCATGGCTCGCATCTTTTCAACATCGATGCTCGGCTCTGTGAGAGCCCATCGCTTTACGAAAAGCGCAGGGCTTCTGGCCCTCGAACGAGCCGCTCGGCTATCGCAAAGTGACGCGCGAGGACGGCCGCAAGATCACATCGCGATCCGCTGCTGAATGATCGGATCGATGAGCTATTGGGCAGCGGGCTGACCATGACCGCGATGCTTCCGCTTCGCGCTCGACGCGCCGAGATCATCCGAGACCTTGACTGGCTTAAGTGGATGCTGGCCATCAACAACCTGTTGCTGCTGGCCGTTCGAAGATCAACGCGGGCGCGCTCTAAGCAGAGCTTTCGGGCATGGCTCTTTTTTGGCATAATTCGGTGCTCAGGGCGGGACCGCGTCGGAGAACTGGGCGGATGATATAGGAGCGCACGTGACCGACATCGAAGCAATCCCGAGCGAGACGATCCCCGAGACTTTAAAGCCGTGTCCGTTCTGCGGCGGGCGAGCCTACTTCGTGCGCACCGGCCATGGCCTAGGCTACGCGATCAGGTGTGGCCAGTGCTCCGCTCGCGTCGAAAGCGACGCGGGCAAGAACGACGCGATCAGGCAGTGGCAGAGCCGTGCGCATGAGCGAGCGCCCTGACGGCGATCGAGAGAGCGCGGCCAGGCGCGGCTATAGCGAAGCTCTCGACCAACGCCAAGACGATTGAACGACAGGATGGCATGAAGGAAGACTTGTTGTTCGCGCTCGACGAGAAGCGGCGCATCGACACCGCGTTCGACGTCTATCTCGGTCTCTATCAGCCGATCATCGGCCGGGAGGAGCGGCAAGCTCTATCGCGAGTTCTCGCCCGGCTTCTTCGAGCGGATCGTCATCGTCTTTAGCGAATAAGTGAAAAACGTCTCGCCAAAGTAGTCGGTGTTGGAAACGTACCCGGTTTCGTTGGGCGTAGCGAAATACAGCGGCCACGATGCTTTTCGGCATTTCTTCACGTCTGGTGTATCAACCGCAAAGTCGATGGCGGCCTCGAACTGCCGGCTAAATTCGTACAGGGTCGGTCGGTCATTCTTTAATTGTCATGACGCTCGACGTTTGCGGCCGTTTGTTTCCTTGCGTGAGTATCTTTAGCGATCTCGTGCGGCTTACCTTTTCCCAGTGACGGCCCTTTTTTGCCTGCTAGCCGTAAAGCTCGCTCCGGCGGTCATCTAATTAGGAGGTGGCAACCGACCATCCAGCCAATCCTGCTCTTCCGCAAGTGCGACCCAAGCTTTCGCCTCATCGGCGAGTTCACCGCATTTGCGGGCGTTCTCTCTGTACTCTTCCGATTTGGTCAACATGACGCGCACTCTGAATCCTCCACTCATTTCGAGCTAAAGCTTCCGCGGTGTCGAGCAAAGAAAACGGCCGGCAAACTTGCCGGCCTTTTCCTCGTCAGTTCTGATTAGATCAATATCCGGGCGCCATTGGGGCAACCGGAGCACCCCAGTTGAAACGATAGTTCAGGCCGACCTTGATGGTGTGCTGGTCGTTGCGGAAGTTAGCAACAACGGGTGCGACCAAGTTCACAGTGCCGAGATCGTAGTACTGGTACTCGACCTTGCCCGACCAGTTCTGGGTGAACAGGTATTCGAGACCGCCGCCGACGGTGTAGCCGTCACGGCCACCATTGCCACCGAAGCCGTTGGTGAAGCGCGAGTCAGCCCAGCCATAGCCGCCCTTGACGTACAGCAGCGCCGGGCCCCAGGTGTAGCCGAGCCGGCCGGTGACCGAGCCGAGGCCGCGGTTGGCGAAGAAGCTGCCGGTGTCGAGGAAGCTGTAGTTGGCTTCGAGGCCGAAGACCCAGTTCGGCGAGAACTGTGTGTCGTAGCCGACCTGCACACCGCCCATGAACACGCCGTCGTTATTGTTGTTGAAACCGACGACACCGGGCGCAAAGATGTTATTGTTGCCACCGAAGGCGCCGCCGATGTGACCACCGAGATAGAAGCCGGTCCAGTTATAGATCGGGGCGGGCGGCGCATAGGGCGGAGCTTTGGTGTACGGACGTGCTGCCAAATCAGCGGCGGAAGCAGCCGATGCACTGATCAGCACAGCTGCAGTGGTTAGCAAAATCTTTTTCATGAGCGGACCCTTTAGGTTGGAATCGATACCTTGTATTATAAAAATAACCTCTGCGGTTGCTGTAGCTGCTCTGCCACACTTCGGGAAATGTCGACGGCGCGCGGTTGCAAAAAAAAGCCCCGCCATTCGTGGGCGGGGCTAAGGATGATTCGATTCCTGGACCGGACGGTTGCCGGCTAAGACAAAAAAACACAGGTCCATTCGATTTCCAAGCAAAATTGCATTGGGCTCAGTGCGATCTGCGACACTCTTCGCTTTCATCCTTAGCCATATCTCAACTAGCCGCCGAATCGCTTCTGATCAGGATGAAAGGGCGAGGTTTCCGTCCGCACCATCCTCACCCCTCCGCAGACTGGGCCGGGCGCTATGATATGATATGATGAATTTGTGGGATGCTTTCAGCACCGGCACAGTCTCGGTTGCAGTCAGGTGGGAAATCTTCCCACCTGCGCCCACCGTTCCGCGCCAGTCATGACTCTCTTCCGAACGGCTTTTCTCACATCCAGCGCCGCACCCTGGCAATGTAATCATCATAAGCCGCTCCGAACTGACGACGCATTTTAGCTTCCTCGAAGGGGATATGGACCCAGTTGGTCGTGGCGAATACGGCGGCGGGCGCGATGAACATCGGCCAAGCACCAATCCAGATGGCGATTCCCAGGGTCAGAGTTATGAGGCCCAGATACATCGGGTTACGGGTGAACTGGTAGGGACCGCTGATAACCAATTTGCGATTGGACGGCGAAGTTGGCTCGATTTCGGTGCGCTCACGCCTGAAAAGAACGAAGGCCCAGACTGCCAGGATGAACGATAGGACTACCAAGGCCATTCCCAGCAGCGGCAACGGCAGGCCGGGAAGGCTCGGCCAGCCGAGCGACCAGCTGAGCGCTACACACAACAGTAGATAGATTAATGCCCAGATTGGTGGAGGAAGCTTGAGCATGTTCGAACCGGCTGAATTGACGGTCTGGATAAAAACAAAATAGCTCGGATTTACGTCGAGAATCGATCACTCAGCGAAATGGATTTTGAAACGACGCCACCGCCGAACCGGCGCGCTCTTTTTATCAGGTTAGTGAAGGCGAGAGCGCAATTGACCGTTTCTCATCTCAGGTAAAAGCCAGCGAGCCATCCGCACAATCTGCATCGCTCGCAAAAAAACACGGGACAGGTTCAACAGGACAAAACATTTTGCAGGTTTGGTGTGGTGTCGCGGACCGTGCGACGGAATTTGCGGTCCTAAGCGCGGTCAGGATCTTCTGCGTCCGCACCGTCCGCATCGGCTGCTTGGCCGCGAGCTGCCGTTCTTGAATAAAAGAACTAGGCGCGTCGCCGCGGAACCTGATTTCCGACGTGTTGACGAAGGGATCCGAGACCACTTGGCCATTAGAATAACTATCCGTAAATCGCTGTTTAGTCGTTTGTTGACAGCAGCTGTTGATTGCGTGTAAACTGAAACCAAAACAGGGCACGGAGCATGAAACCATGAAGACGGGGAGGGAGAAGTTCGGCCCATTCATCCGCCGGGAGCGGGAGGCGAAGGAGATAGGGTTGCGGGAAATGGCCAAGATGATCGGGGTGAGCCCGACCTATCTGTCGAAGGTGGAACGGGACGAGTTCGCGCCACCGGCCGAGGACAGGGTCAAGGCGATCGCGAAGGTCATCGATTGTGACGTGGACGAGCTTCTGGCGCGGGCGGGCCGCGTGTCGAGCGACCTGTCGGATATCATCAAGCGTCACCCGGTCGAACTGGCGGCGCTGCTGCGGACCACGAACGGATTGACGACCGAAGACATCGCCCGACTGGCGCAAAACGCGCAGAGGGCGAAGGACAAATGAGCGCCTGATTGGGGGATGATGGTTTCAAAAATGCAGATGAGGATCGGCGATCAATGACCAGGTTCGTTTCCTATGTGGCCGACGAGGCGATCGAAAAGGACGCGCAGGCGCTCCTGGCCGGGTATGCCTATGCGCGCGGCGTCCCGATCGAACTGCCCATCGCGATCGACGACATCATCGAGAAGTACCTGAAGATCGGTATCGAGTTCGACGATACACACCGTCTGTTCGGCGTACCGCGTTCGGGCATCGGGTTTGACCCCGATATCCTCGGCGCCATGTTCTTCGAGCAGAAGCGGATCGTGATCGACGAAAGCCTCGATCCTGACGCCAATCCGGCGAAGGAGGGGCGCTATCGCTATACGGTGGCGCATGAGGTCGGACATTGGCAGCTTCATCGGGCCTTATTTGGCAAAGACCCGGCGCAAATATCGCTTCTTGAAACCAATTCCGCGCCGAGCGTCGTTTGCCGATCCAGCCAGGCCAAGGAGCGGATCGAATTGCAGGCCGACCTCTATGCCTCCTGCCTGTTGATGCCGCGCAAGCTGGTCTTCGCCGCCTGGGACGAAGTCTTCCCCGACCGCAAGCAGCGGGTGCTTCAGCCATCCGAACCGATTGACCATCCCTTCGTCGAGATCGCACGCTTCGAAAGCCGCATTTCCGATCGTGCCTTCGCCGAAAGCGATGATCAGGCGCTTGAACGCTTCGCCAAGCCTTTCGCCGAGAAATTCCTCGTCTCTCCAATCGCCATGCGCATCCGACTCGAAAAGCTTGGGCTGTTGCACCGCGCCGTGCCACTTCAGGGGCTTCTGTCGGAGGGCGTGTGAACCCATTTTTTTGAGGAGATCGTCAAGTGTTAACTGAACGAGCTATCAGCAAGCAGCCGAACCGGATAGACGCCGCATTTGAAACGCGCGATTTCTATCTCGCCTGTTTCCTGCGTTGCCTCGGCTACGAGCTGGTGAATCTGCGCGACGAGGGCCGGCGCAAGGTGTTCGTCTTTCGCGATCGCGCCACGCGGCGCGCCGATGTGATGGCCTTCTATGGCGACGCCACCACCGTTCGTCCGCTGGCTTTCGCCGCAACCATCAAGGACATGAAAGGACTTCTGCACAATGGCTGAGAAGCTCATCCATTTCAACGCTCGCGAGGCGAACGGATCTCAACTTCGCGAAGCCCTAGAACAAATCTACGAGGTTGTCCTCGATGGTCTGCACCACGGTCACTTCCGCTGCTCTATCTCCAGCGCGATCGGTAAAGGCAGTCGTCGAGACCTGGTGATCGAGGCGGGCAAGTCGCACAAGTTCACGATTCCTGAGGATGAATTGCCGCGCTAACGCGGCGAACAAGCCGGCGATCCCTGAGACGGGGACGCCTCAAGATGCAAATCCCTGTTGGGTCCAGCGTCATCGGTGGGATTCCGAGACCGGAGGCCAGGAGCACGGAGCGGCAGAAACGCCCGTGAGTCTTCGATGAACCGTCTCGACGCTGCAAACGACAATGGCGTGGGCAAGCAGATTGCCCGGGCCCGGCAAGTCTGGCAAACGCGCATGGGGCGCGACCTCATTGACGAGGACGCCCGCCAAATCATGCACAATGTGACTGGCTTCTTCGGCGTGCTACGCGAGTGGTCGCGCGCTGAAACACTCGCTGCCGCCAATGACGAGGCGGCGCCCGCCAAGCCGAACGACGGCGAGGCGCGCCATGACCGCTGAAACCATCGCCAAGGCGCTGGGCGGGCATCGCGCGGGCGCAACATGGATGGCTCGCTGCCCGGTGCATGAAGACCGTAGCCCAAGCCTTGCGATCAGCGCCGGCAAGGATGGAAAGGTGCTCGTACGCTGCCATGCCGGATGCGACCAGCGTGATCTGATCGCCGCGCTTCAAAGGCGCGGCCTTTGGCAAACGAACGAGCGGTCCGGCTTTGCCTTCAATCATCGGCGGCAGATTGCCGAAGAACCCGACGCCGATACCCTGAAGCGCGGCGCGGCAGCGCTGGCGATTTGGCAGGCATCGCACCCGGTCGAGGGAACGCCTGTCGCCAGCTATCTGCGTTCGCGCGGGCTCGACATTCCGGCTTCGCCCGCTCTGCGCTTTCATGCCGGCCTAAAACATCCGTCGGGCGGCGTCTGGCCCGCAATGGTGGCGCTGGTGACGCACGGCCTCACCGGGTCGTCGATCGCTATTCACCGCACATTCCTCGCCCGAAATGGTGGCGGCAAGGCGCCAGCTGAACCGGCGAAGATGATGCTCGGGCCTTGCCGCGGTGGCGTAGTGCGTCTCGGCGAGCTCGGCGGCGTGCTGATGGTCGGCGAAGGCATCGAGACCTGCCTTGCCGCGATGCAGGCGAGCAGCCGTCCGGCTTGGGCGGCGCTCTCGACATCGGGCCTTCGCGCCCTCGACCTGCCGGACGCGGTTCGCGATGTGACCGTGCTCGCCGATGGCGACGACCCCGGCGAAGCGGCAGCGCAGGATTGTGCGCGACGCTGGAAGCGCGAAGGGAGGCTCGTCCTGATCGCCCGCCCGCCGCAAGGCACGGACTTCAACGATCTGCTGATGCGCCGCGCGCCTCGCATCCAGGAGGGCACGCGATGAGCACTTTGGACACAGACTACAATGACGATCCGGTTTGCGCGGCTATCCATGCTGCCGAGGAGGTTCGCGATCCGCTGGAGGGCATCGTCGGACGGACGGGCACCAATCCCGGCGCCGCTTTCGCGCCCGAAGTGCTCGAACGCCTCGCGGCGCTCAAGCGCCATGATCGCGCTGCGTTCGAGGCGGTGCGCGCGCAATTGAAAAATGCCGGATGTCGAGTGACAGCACTTGACGATGCAGTTTCCGAGGAAAGCGCCGAAGCGGGCGGGCGCAGCCCGAAGCAGGCCGATATTTTGATCGGCCTCGCCCAAACCGCCGAGCTGTTTCGCACGCCGGACGGCACCGGTTTCGCCGACCTCGACATCAATGGCCACCGTGAAACCCGGCCGATCCGCGCCAAGGGTTTCCGGCGCTGGCTTGCGCGCCGTTTCTTCGAGGAGACGGGCGGCGCGCCGAGTTCGGAAGCTCTGCAATCGGCGCTGAACGTGATCGAGGCCAAGGCGCATTTCGATGCGCCTGAACGGCAGGTCCATGTCCGCGTCGGCGGGCTCGACGGGCGGCTCTATTTAGACCTCGGCGACGAAACTTGGCGTGCGGTGGAGATCGACGCCACCGGCTGGCGTGTCATCGACAATCCGCCCGTTCGCTTCCGTCGCGCATCCGGCATGAAGCCCCTGCCGGTCCCGTTGCGCGGCGGCTCAATCGAGACCTTGCGATCGTTCCTCAACGTCCAGACCGACGCCGATTTCGTTCTGGTGGTCTCGTGGATGTTGGCTTGTCTCCGCGATCGCGGTCCCTACCCGGTGATCGTCCTCTCTGGCGAGCAGGGTTCGGCGAAGTCCACCTTTTCGGCAATCCTTCGGACGCTGCTTGATCCGAACACCGCGCCGCTGCGGGCCTTGGCGCGCGAGGATCGAGACCTGTTCATTGCTGCCACCAACGGCCATGTGCTCGCCTTCGACAATGTGTCGGGCTTGCCTGCATGGATTTCGGACACGCTTTGCCGCCTTGCCACGGGGGGCGGCTTCGCGGTTCGCCAGCTCTATTCGGACCAGGACGAGGTGCTGTTTGACGCCGCTCGGCCGGTGATCCTGAATGGCATCGAAGATATCGTGACCCGGCCTGACCTCGCCGATCGCGCCATCTTCCTCACGCTTGAACCGATCCCCGAGGAGCGCCGCCGGCCAGAGCAGGAATTGTGGGCAACGTTCGAGCTTGAGCGCCCGCGCATTCTCGGCGTGCTGCTCGACGCCGTGGCGAAGGGCCTCGCCGAATTGCCGCGCACAAAGCTCGACAAACTGCCGCGCATGGCAGATTTCGCCTTGTGGGCGACGGCCTGCGAAACTGCGCTCTGGCCCTCGGGCACATTCTGGTCGGCCTATTGCGGCAATCGTGACGAGGCCGTGGACGGCGTGATCGACGCCGATCCGATCGCCGCCGGCGTGCGCGCTTTGATGACTACGCGGACGGAGTGGACGGGAACCGCCTCGGAGCTTCTGGGCGCCCTTGCCGATATGGCCGGCGAGCGCATCGCCAAGGCGAAGACCTGGCCCGATAGCCCTCGGGCGCTGGCGGGCCGGCTACGCCGGGCGGCGACCTTCCTGCGCAAGATCGGCATCGACATCGACTTCGATCGCGAGGGCCGGGCGCGGACGCGGATCATCCGCATCACCACCCGGCAATCGTTCACGACAGAAACCGGCCGGGCGCGACCGTCCGCATGGTCCGCCCCGTTTGCCGATCGGCCAAAACTCATTCCGGCCAAAGGCTTTGGGTCCCACGGCTTGCGGACGGTCGGCGGCGATGCGGACGGATCGAGGACTGACAGCGGTTCAATCGTCCGCGACAACTCATTGAAAATCAACGCTGAGACCGATGCGGACGGTGCGGACGCAAATTGCCGGCTACGTTCCGAGCCGGAAAAAACGGGTACATTGGCCTGGAGGGCGCGGCTATGAGGGCCGTCCAAGCCCTAAAACTCGCACGAGCGGCAGGCGTTCGGATCGGCATCGATGGTGATGCCCTCACGCTCACCGCCGAGGCCGCGCCGCCTGCGGACGTGCTGGATCTGCTTTCGTGTCACAAGGCCGAGGTGATCGCGCTGCTGCGCACGGGCAACGATGGATGGTCGGACGAGGACTGGCTGGCCTTGTTCGATGAACGCGCGGCCATCGCCGAGTTCGATGGCGGCTTGCCGAGACAAGAAGCTGAGGTGCGTGCCTTCGATTGCTGCGTCGTCGAATGGCTCAACCGCAATCCCGCGCTCTCGCCGTCCGGCCACTGCCTGAACTGCGGCGGAAGCGGAAACGCTCGCGACGTGCTTCTGCCGTTCGGCACCGAACCGGCAGGACATGCCTGGCTGCATTCGCGCTGTTGGCCGGCATGGCACGCCGCGCGCAAAGCCACGGCGATCGCCGCACTGACGAATATGGGAATCGGCCAGCAGAGGACACATCCATGACCGGCAAAAAGATTGCGAAGGAA
The DNA here is from genome assembly GCF_031453995.1 of Nitrobacter vulgaris. Lineage (NCBI taxonomy): Bacteria > Pseudomonadati > Pseudomonadota > Alphaproteobacteria > Hyphomicrobiales > Nitrobacteraceae > Nitrobacter > Nitrobacter vulgaris. The sequence continues at coordinate 23,875 of NZ_JAVDPZ010000015.1, forward strand.
ACCAAAGCTCCGACCTTAGTCGTCAACGATCCCGATGACTTGAAGGGAACGCTTAAGAACATCGGCGGCTCGCGTTCAGACCACTGGAATAACATCCTCGCCAACCAGACCGTGCGGGCTCTTTGGCTAAAGCACTTAGGTCCGGAGGAGAAGGACAGGCAATATGCCGCCACCGTCGCTGCGCTCACCGGAATTGAGCCAAAGGACGAACTCGAAGGGATGATGGAATGCTACCGCCGCGCCATGATCGGTGAGCAGACCTTCGAGGGTCGGCGTGAGAACCTCGCCCAAGCAAACAAGCTATCCCGCACCTATGCCACGCTCCTCGAAGCCCTCAACCGTCATCGCGGCAAAGGCCAGCAGAAGGTCACGGTCGAACACGTCCACGTCCATGCCGGCGGACAGGCAGTGGTGGGGGTGATGGAGCAGGCGGGGGGCGGGGATCGCGCGAAATCGGAGGATCAACCCTATGCAAAGCAGATTGCCTATGCACCACAGCCAACGATGCGGTGCTCGGACGAGGGCCGGGAGCCCCTGCCGGTCGCCGGCGATGCCGAACGGCCGCTGCCGGCTGCACGGCGGCCTGTCGCCGGGCGCGCCGAAGGGCAATAAGCACGCGCTCAAGCACGGCCGCTATACCGCCGAGGCCATCGCCGAGCGACGCCAACTGATGGCCCTTTTGCGGGGCATGAAGGGTCTTGTCGAACAGGTGGATGACCACGAATAGGCCGTTGGGCCATCCTTTCGAGGGCGGGCCGGTTAGGTTCTTCCCCGCACATCCCGATTGCGGGGCGGCTGCGGCTCGATCTGCCGCCGGCGGAGGGCTGCGAACCAGACGCACACTTGTGGTTCGCGAACTCGCACTTGATGCAATCGGCGCGCATCCGTGCCAATACTCAATTTTGACTTGCACGATTGAAGGACTCGCCTGCGGCAATGGATAAACGAAGCCTCACCGAACGCGACATCTGCACGAAGTTCATCCTGCCGGCCATCAAGCGCGCTGGCTGGGACGCGATGGTGCAGGTTCGGGAGGAGGTCTATTTCACCAAGGGTCGGATCATCGTGCGCGGCAAGCTGGTGACACGCGGCAAGGCGAAGAAGGCCGACTTCGTTCTGTACTATAAGCCGAACATCCCAATAGCGCTGATCGAGGCCAAGGACAATGCGCACAGCGTTGGCCACGGCATTCAGCAGGCTCTCGACTACGCCACAACGCTCGATATCCCATTCGTGTTTTCCTCAAACGGCGACGGCTTCGTGTTTCACGACCGCACGGGCCGAAGCGTTCCGATCGAAACGAATCTTGGGCTCAACGCCTTCCCGCCGCCGGCCGACCTGTGGGCACGATATCGCGACTGGAAGGGCCTCGACGCCGAGGCCGAACAGATCGTGCTTCAGGACTATTTCGACGATGGCAGCGGCAAAGCCCCGCGCTATTATCAGGTGAACGCCGTCAACGCGGCGATCGAGGCCATTGCCAAGGGCCGCGACCGCGTGCTGTTGGTCATGGCGACTGGCACCGGCAAGACATACACGGCGTTTCAGATCATTTGGCGCCTGTGGAAGGCCGGCTACAGGAAGCGCATCTTGTTCCTTGCCGACCGCAACGTCCTGATCGACCAAACGATGGTCAACGACTTCCGACCGTTTGGTGCGGCAATGGCGAAGCTTTCAACCGATGCCAAGACCATCGAGCGGCAGGACGGCACCACCGTTGATCTGACGCTGGCCCTTGATAGAAAACGGCGCATCGACACCGCCTTCGAGGTCTATCTCGGGCTCTATCAGGCGATCACCGGGCGGGAGGAACGGCAGAAGCTCTATCGCGAGTTCTCGCCCGGTTTCTTCGACCTGATCGTGATCGACGAATGCCATCGCGGCAGCGCGGCCGAGGATTCGGCCTGGCGTGAAATCCTCACCCATTTTTCCGGCGCAACGCAGATCGGTCTCACCGCCACGCCGAAAGAAACCGAGTACGTCTCTAATACCTGCTATTTCGGTGAGCCAGTTTTCACCTATTCGCTCAGGCAGGGGGTCAGCGACGGCTTCCTTGCGCCCTACAAGGTCATCAAGGTTCATATCGACCGCGATGTGGAAGGTTATCGTCCCGAACTCGGCCAGCTCGACCGCGATGGCAACGAGGTCGAGGACCGCATCTATAACGCCAAGGATTTCGACCGGCACATCGTGCTCGACGATCGAACGGTGCTGACCGCAAAGAAGATCACTGAGTTCCTGAAGGAAAGCGGCGATCGCTTCCAGAAGACCATTGTCTTCTGCGTCGATAGGGAGCACGCGGTGCGGATGCGGCAGGCGCTAATCAACGAGAACGCCGATCTGGTCGCCGAAAACCAGCGCTATGTCATGCGCATCACCGGCGATGATAAGGAAGGGCAGGACCAGCTCGGCAATTTCATTGACCCGGAGTCGAAATGGCCCGTGCTGGTCACCACGTCGCGGCTCTTGTCAACCGGCGTCGATGCACAGACCTGCCGGCTGATCGTGCTCGACCGGGCGGTGGGCTCGATGACCGAGTTCAAGCAGATCGTCGGACGGGGCACCCGCGTTCACGAGGACTCCAAGAAGCTCTTCTTCACGCTGATCGACTTTCGCGGCGCGACGGCGCATTCCCGATTTCGACGGCGACCCGGTGCAGATTTACGAGCCGGGCGACGGCGATCCGATCACGCCGCCAGACGTTGCACCACAGGGTGACGACACCATCCCGCCAAAGCCCGGCGACGACGAAACGGTGGTCGATCAGCCGAGCTTGCCATTGTCGGCCGGTGGACAGATCCGCAAGATTTATGTCGATGGCGTTGGCGCCCGCATCTTGGCCGAGCGCGTCGAATATCTCGACGAGAACGGCAAGCTCGTCACCGAATCCCTGCGAGACTTCACCAAGACGGCGCTGAAGAAGCGTTTCGCCAGCCTCGACGATTTTCTCAAGCGCTGGAAATCGGCCGAGCGCAAGCAGGCGATTATCGAGGAATTGGAGGCCGAGGGTCTGGCGCTCGATGCCCTGGCGGACGCACTCGGCAAGAACCTCGATCCCTTCGATCTGATCTGTCACGTCGCCTTCGACAAGAAGCCGCTCACCCGTCGCGAGCGGGCCGAGAACGTCAAGAAGCGCGATGTTTTCACCAAATATGGGCCGCAAGCTTGCGCCGTGCTCGACGCGCTACTCGAAAAATACCGCGACGAGGGAGTGCTTAATCTGAACGACGCCAACGTCCTGAAGGTGACGCCCTTCGCCGCGATGGGCAGCGTTATCCAACTTATCAATGCGTTCGGCGGCAAGGAGGGCTTCGAGGCGGCCGTTCACGAAATGCAGGATGCGCTTTATCAGCAAACGGCATGAAGAAATGAAGAAGTCATCCTCCGATCGAGACCTGAGAATCCCAGTCCGCTTTGTCGATGATCGTTGGGAATGTGCGTACGGCGGCGTTGTTCCTGTTGTTAACGGTAGCGAGGCTGAACTCGTCATCAACGGTCGGGCGATCAGCGAACAATCGTTTCTCGGGCGAATGAAGGCGAAGGACACCATCCCGGTGCTCGATCAAGACGCGGCGCTGTATGCCTATCTTGCGACGAAGGACCAAAGAGATCTCAGCGAGCAATCGAAAAACCATTTGATTGCATGGGAGACAATGAGCCCGAAGATTGCGATAGAGCGTATCGAAAACTGGAGCACCGGAGGATTGAGCCTCGTTAAGATTACGATCGGAAAGCCGACAGACCAACAAGCAAAAAAATTTCAAACCAGCAAAGGCGGGCTTTGGCTGCTGACTGAAGGACCGAAAGCCGTGGGACTTCAATCGACGACGATTTGCCTTCCCGCGCCCGTATTCAAGAACCCGGTAAACAGCCTAAACCATGCCTTCACAAAACTTTCTGAAATGTATGAGCCTTGGCGCATCTCCCATACTGGAAACGTATACCAGCGCTTTTTGTACGAAGAGAAGGATGGGAGATGGTATCCGCTCGAGCTTCTGCGAAATACGGCTTTAGCCAAGAAGGAACAGGAGATTGCATACCAACTCTGGCAGGATTTCATGGAGCGACTCTCGGCCCAGACCAAGGCCAGGGAGGAATAACCAATGATCGTCCGCACCACCGTCAAATCCATTCAGGACATCATGCGCCAGGACGTGGGCGTTGATGGAGATGCACAGCGTATCAGCCAGCTCACCTGGCTATTCTTTCTAAAAATCATCGACGATCAAGATCAGGAGCTCGAACTGACCAAGGACGGCTATCGCTCGCCTATCCCTAAAAAATTCCAGTGGCGCAAATGGGCGGCCGACCCGGAGGGCATTACCGGGCAGGCGCTACTCGACTTCGTCAACGGCGAGCTGTTCCCAGCATTGAAGGGATTGCAGGTTTCGGCCAAGCCTGGCGACCGCCGCCGGGTCGTGCGCGACGTGTTCGAGGACGCTTATAACTACATGAAATCCGGGCAATTGATGCGGCAGGTGATCAACCGCATCAACGAGGTGGATTTCAACGACCTCAAGGAGCGCCGCGACTTTGGCGAGTTCTATGAGCAATTGCTCAACGATCTTCAATCCGCCGGCAATGCTGGCGAGTATTACACGCCGCGCGCCGTCACAGCCTTCATGGTCGATCGCATGGACCCGCATCCAGGCGAAATCCTGTTCGATCCCGCCTGCGGCACGGGCGGGTTCTTGACCTGCGCGATTCGTTACATGGAGAACAAGGGCTACGTCCGCACGCCGAAACAGCGCGAGAAGATGCAGGCAAGCTTGCGCGCGGTGGAGAAGAAGCAACTTCCGCACATGCTCTGCGTCACCAACATGCTGCTGCACGGCATAGAGGACCCCAGCTTCGTGCGCCACGACAACACGCTGGCCCGGCCGCTGATTTCGTGGAGCAAGGACGAGCGCGTCGATATCGTTGTCACCAATCCGCCCTTCGGTGGCAAGGAGGAAGATGGCATCGAGAACAATTTCCCGACCTTCCGCACCAAGGAGACGGCCGACCTGTTCCTCGCGCTGATTGTGCGCCTGCTCAAGACTGATGGCCGTGCCGCCGTGGTGCAGCCCGATGGCACGCTGTTCGGCGAGGGCATCAAGACGCGACTCAAGGAACATCTGATGGAGGAGTGCAACCTCCACACTATTGTTCGCCTGCCCAATTCGGTGTTCAAGCCTTACGCCTCGATAGGCACCAATCTGCTGTTCTTCGAGAAAGGCGCGCCGACGAAAGACATCTGGTTCTACGAGCACCGCGTGCCCGAGGGCCAAAAAGCCTATTCGATGACCAAGCCCATCCGGCTTGAGCATTTCCGAGGCTGCATAGACTGGTGGGGCGGCAAGGAGCGAAAGGGCCGCAAGGAGACGCCACAGGCGTGGCGTGTCACCGCCGACGAGGTGAAGGTGCGAGGCTACAATCTCGATATCAAGAACCCGCATGCGGTGGCCGGCGATCATGGCGATCCGAAAACGCTGCTGGCGGATCTTGTCCGCGCCGAGGCCGAGACAGCGAGCTATCGCGATCAGTTGAAGGCGATTCTCGCCGAGGCGCTGGCCCGATGAACGCCGAACGCCTGCTGGCGCAGTACGAGAAGATCGCCGAGGCGCCCGACGCCATTGCGCGGCTGCGCCGTTTCATTATCGATCTGGCGGTGCGCGGCAAGCTTGTGCCGCAGGATGCCACCGACGAACCGGCCCCGGAACTACTGAAGCGGATCGCGAAGGAGAAGGCGCGGCTAGTGAAAGCGGGCAAGCTCCGGGATCGACCGGAGCTTTTGGTCGTAGCCGATGACCAAGCGCCATTCGGTGTTCCATCGACTTGGCTGTGGGTTCGTTTTTCAAGCATCGCTGATTTCTCTGCCGGCAGAACACCGTCACGGCATGATCCGTCGTTTTGGAACACAGGCGACCATGCGTGGGTGAGCATCGCCGACATGGAGGACGGACACCTTCTATCTGCGACGAAGGAGACAGTGAGCGACCGAGCGAAAGAACGTGTCTTTGGCTCAGAGCCCGAGGAGCCGGGCACTATCATCATGAGCTTCAAGCTCACAATCGGGAAGATTGCTCGCCTCGGTGTTCCAGCGTTTCACAACGAGGCAATTATTTCGATCCACCCGCATGTGGCAGGCTTTGACGGATACCTGTTTAAGGTTCTCCCGCAATTTGCGCGTCAGGGCGAGATCAAAGGCGCGATTAAGGGTGCAACGCTCAACCGCGATTCGATTTCGAATATCCTGCTTCCCCTCCCACCACTCGCCGAGCAGCACCGCATCGTCGCCAAGGTCGATAAGTTGATGAGCCTGTGCGACCGGCTGGAGGGGGCGCGGGCAAGCCGCGAGAGGTCACGCGACCGGCTCACGGCGGCAAGCCTCGCCCGCCTCAACGCACCCGATCCCGAAACATTCGAGGCCGACGCCCGCTTCGCGCTCCATGCTTTGCCGGCGCTGACCAGGCGCCCCGACCAGATCAAGGCCCTGCGCCAGACCATCCTCAACCTCGCCGTGCGCGGGAAGCTCGTGCCGCAGGACCCGAACGACGAACTGGCGTCGGAATTGTTTGCACGGATGGTCAAGGAACGGAAGGAAATGGTTGCGAGGCGCAAGATCAGAGGAGCGACGCCCCCAAAGCCACCGTCGGCCGAGAAAGAAGGATTTGACCTCCCGGCCTCGTGGCGGCTTTGCGCTCTCGGTCAGATCACGCTGATTACCGATCCAAACCCCAGCCATCGCTACCCTGACTATTCGGGCGGAACAGTTCCGATCCTCTCCACACGAGAATTTCTCGGCGACGACGGATGGAATCCGAAAACCGCTAAGCTCACTACTCAAGCCTTTTGGGAGTTTCAAAAAGAGATATGTGACTTCGCCGAACACGACATCATCTTCGCAAGAAAGGGCCGACTTGGGCTTCCCCGCTTCCTTCCGCCCTTCGAGAAGTTCACGTTCAGTCACACTCTATTTTCTATCAAGCCGATGACAGGGCTCGATCCGGCCTACTTGCTCTGGCTTCTCCGCCGAGACGAGGTAGTGGCTTGGCTGACCAATGAAATGAACCAAAACACCGGCGTGCCTCGCGAAGCCTGCCTTCAACCCGCCGAACTGGCTGTTCGCGCCGGTTTGGACTCTGCTCTACATCCTGATCGCCATCGCCGGCTGGCGTGTCTTTGAGCGGAATCGCGATGGCTTGCCGATGAAACTTTGGTGGCTATCGCTTTTGCTCAATTTCCTTTGGCCGCCAACTTTTTTCTCGGCGCACCAGGTCGGCGCCGCGCTTGTCGTCATCCTGCTGCTGCTGGCCACCATTGTTGCTTTCATCGGGACGGCTTGGCGGCGGGATCGCGTGGCGGCGTGGCTGTTCGCGCCTTACGCCGCCTGGGTGGCGTTTGCCTCGGTGCTGAACGGCTCGATCTGGACGCTGAACTGATGCGCGCGTCACGGCGAGGGCCTCGCCGTCAACATGGAGCGCGTTATGCCCCATCGACTTGCAATAGCGTTTGTTTAGGTTACACTAAATGAAATGAAAAGAGCTGCCAGACTCGCACCCGCCGCTGATCCCGCCCGCAAGCAGGCGGTGATCTATGCCCGCGTCTCCTCGAAGGAGCAGGAGAAGGAAGGCTTCTCAATCCCGGCCCAGCTTAAGCTGCTGAAGGAATACGCCTCCGCGAACGGCTTTGCGGTGGCGCAGGAATACGTTGACGTTGAAACCGCCAAACAGGCCGGCCGCGCCGAATTTGGCGAGATGGTCGCATATCTCAAGGCGCACCCATCCGTTCGTGTGATGCTGGTCGAGAAGACCGACCGGCTCTATCGCAACCTGAAGGATTGGGTGACAGTCGATGAACTCGACGTCGAAATGCACTTCGCTAAGGAAGGCGTTGTGCTGTCGCGCGAGTCGCGTTCCTCGGAAAAATTCATGCACGGCATCAAGGTGCTGATGGCGAAGAACTACATCGACAACCTTTCGGAAGAAACGCGCAAGGGCATGACCGAGAAAGCGGCGCAAGGCTTCTGGCCCTCGAACGCACCGCTCGGCTACCGCAACGTGACGCGCGAAGACGGTCGCAAGATCATCGTGCCCGACGAGGAAGCCGCGCCGATCATCCGCAAGATGTTCGAATGGTATGCGTGGGGCGATATGTCCACGCAGGAGGTGACGAAGAAGGCTAGGGCGGCGGGCCTCGTGTTCAAGAAAAGCGGCGGGCGCATCCCGAAAAGTACCGTCGCCGCGATTCTGCGCAACCGCATCTATACCGGGCGCTTCGATTGGGACGGCAAGACCTATCAGGGCCGTTACGAGGCCATCGTGCCGACCGAACTATGGGAACGGGTGCAGGATGTGATGGACGGCCGCAATGCCCGCGGCGCCAAGAAGGGCAGGCGGGATTTTGCCTTCTCGGGCCTAATCGCCTGTCATGCCTGCGGCTGCGCGGTGGTCGGCGAGATCAAGAAGGAACGCTACGTCTATTACCATTGCACCGGCTACGCCGATAAGTGCCAGGGCAAGCCCGCCGACTGCCGCCGCAAATATGTCCGCGAGGAAGCCATCGAATCACAGTTCACCGAATTGCTCGGCCGGCTACGGTTCGATGACGAGGTTCTGGAATGGGTGCGCGATGCGCTCCACGCCAGCCACGCCGACGAACGCCGCGAGCACGAGGAAGCGATCAGGCGGCTTGAAGCGGAAGCGAAGCGGCTGAACGATCGCATTCACGCCATGTATGTCGATAAGCTCGACGGACTGGTGGATGCGGCCTTCTTCGAAAAAATGTCGAACCAATGGCGCGAAGAGCAGGAACGCTGCCAGCGCGAGATCGAACGGCACCGGAGCGCAGACAAATCTTATCTTTCCGAAGGAGTCGCTCTGCTGGAACTGGCGCGGGACGTCCAAAGGCTGTTCGCGAAGCAGGAGCCGCGCGAAAAACGCCGCTTGCTCAATTTTTTACTATCGAACTGCACTTGGGATCACGGGAAGGTGGTCGCGAACTTTCGCCAACCCTTTGACATGCTTGCGGAAACGGTCATCGAAACCAAAGGCGAACACGCCGCTGGAGCCGCTTCTACGCCCGTTTTGGAGAAATGGCTCCCCGGGCTGGATTCGAACCAGCGACCATTCGATTAACAGTCGAATGCTCTACCACTGAGCTACCAGGGAACACGCGAAGCATCCTTCGCAAGAAGGCAGCCTATAACAAAGCCCCCAACGCTTGCAAAGCAGAAAAGGGCGACCCGGCGCCTCTGGACAAAGGTAAGGTGAATCCGGCGAGGATCGTGCATTTCCTGCGACCGATGGAAAACGCTGCGACAAAATGCGACGGCAAATCAGGCATGCTTAGCAAGGGCTTGCATCGACCATGGGGGTGTCTTAGTCCTCCGAGAACTTTGGCACGGGTTAAGGATCGCTGATGTCTGATTTCTCGACCGCTCGCGGGAAAATGGTTGACGGTCAGGTGCGGACCAGCGACGTCACCGATCCGCGGATTATCGACGCGATGATGGCGCTTCCGCGGGAGATTTTCGTTCCCGAGGATCGCCGCGCGCTGGCTTACCTGGATCTCGATCTGGACGTCAGCGAAAGAGGGGCGCCGAAGCGGTATCTGATCAAGCCCATGGTCGTCGCCAAAATGATCCAGGCAGCTGAGATCAAAAGCACCGACAACGTCCTCGTGGTGGGCTGTGCTACCGGCTATACCGCCGCGTTGGCGGCGAAGCTCGCGGATCGAGTGACGGCGACCGAGAGCGACCCGGCGCTGGCGGCGAAGGCCTCGGACATTCTCGCAAGCCTCGGACTCGGTCACGTGACCATCGTTACGGCGGCGGCGTGCAAAGGAGCGCCCGCCCACGCACCTTACGACGTCATCATTTTGGAGGGTGCGACCGAGATTGCCCCAGATACGCTTTACGGACAGCTCGCTGGCGAGGGTCGCCTGGTTGGCGTGTTTGCCATGAGTGGCGCACCTCGGGCGGTCATCGTTACCCACTCGCATTCCGATTTCGGACGCAGGGCTCTCTTCGATGCGTCGGTTCCGGTCCTGCCGGGCCTCGAACAACCACCAGCCTTCGTATTTTAACGAAGCAGTTCCGACGTCGCGCGCGGTCCGGTCAAAAGTCATAGGGTTATCGGGTTCTTATTGATGCCCGCCGGACCTGGAATCCTTGTTTTTGCCAACCCTCGGGCATACGTTCCGCATAGCTTCGGCCAAACGCCGGCCGCCGACTTGGAGGGTTGCAGATGGGTTCACTGAGCATCTGGCACTGGATCGTGGTGGTCGCGGTGATCCTGCTGCTGTTCGGCCGCGGCAAGATTTCCGACCTGATGGGTGACGTCGCGCAGGGCATCAAGGCCTTCAAAAAGGGCATGAAGGATGATGAGAATACTGCGGAAAAGCCCGAACCCGTGAAGACGATCGATCATAATGCGGATGGGTCCGGTGCGGCACGGTCTAACACCGGCAGCAAGGTCATCTAACGCAGGCTCCGCGCGAGGCCGTTTATCCGCAGTGATACATAATCGAGGCGCGACAACCAGGGATGCGGTACTATCGAAACACGTCGATCCCTGTGCCGGCTTAAAGCAAGATCTGACAAGACGGGACGTCGGCTGCGGTGCGGAAACCGACGCAAGCCTCGCGTGAGCGGAAAGTTTCATGTTCGACATCGGTTGGAGTGAACTGCTCGTCATTGCGGTCGTCGCGCTGATTGCCATCGGCCCCAAGGAGCTGCCTGGCGTGCTGCGCACGATCGGCCAGTGGATGGGCAAGGCGCGCAGGATGGCGGCTGAATTTCAGGGTCATTTCAACGAGGCCATGCGTGAGGCCGAAATGGCCGACCTGAAAAAATCCTTCGACGAGGTGCGCGACGCGACCAGCGGTCTGACCCGTGGCAACCTGATGACCCGTCTAACCGACTCGCTCGGCGAGCCGCCTAAGCTCGAGGACCTCGACAAGCCATCCACAACCGCCAACTCCGCTTCCGTGAGCGGATCGGCCGCGCCGGAAGCCGGAAACCCTGAGACTTTCACGCAGGCGGACACTGGGGAGAGCGCATCCGGGCCGCTGGTGATTACGCCGAAGGTTCAGGATGCGACTCCTGTTGAACCGCCTGCGGCTGCGCCAGAAACGCCGCATGAGGCGGGCAGGGACGAGACGATCAGGGACGCCAAAGCGTCATGAGCGACGAAGACATCGAGGCCAGCAAGGCCCCCCTGATGGATCATCTGATCGAACTGCGCTCGCGGTTGATCAAGGCGCTGGTCGGCTTCGGTGTGGCATTTATCGTCTGCTTCTTCTTCGCCAGGCAGATTTATAACGTCCTGATATGGCCGTTCGTCTGGGTCGCGGGGCCGGAGAACTCGAAATTCATCTACACCGCGCTGCTCGAATATTTCATCACCCAACTCAAGCTCGCGCTGTTCGGCGCCGCCTTCATTTCGTTTCCGGTCGTGGCGACGCAGATCTACAAATTCGTGGCGCCCGGACTCTACAAACATGAGCGCAACGCTTTCCTGCCTTACCTGATTGCGACCCCGGCCTTCTTCGTGTTGGGCGCAACGGTGGTGTATTTCGCGGTGCTGCCGATGCTGGTGCGGTTCTCGCTCGGAATGCAGCAGATGGCTGGTCCCCAAACCGCGGAAATCCAGTTGCTGCCCAAGGTCGGCGAGTTCCTGTCGCTGACGATGTCGTTGATCTTTGCCTTCGGCATCGCCTTCCAGTTGCCGGTGATCCTGACGCTCCTGGGGCGGATCGGCGTCGTCACAGCAAAAATGCTGCGCGCCAAGCGTCGCTATTTCATCGTCGGCGCGTTTGTCATCGCGGCGGTGCTGACGCCGCCAGATGTTCTGAGCCAGATGTCCTTGGCGCTACCGCTGCTCCTGCTTTACGAAGGCTCGATTCTCGCCGTGGCTGTCGTGGAGAAGAAAGCGGCCAAGCCGTCTGCCTCCGCCGCCACCTCGCCGCCAGCGGAAAACCCGGCGGAGTAGAGCGCCACTGTTTCCAATCGCAGCCGTTCAGGCTACTGAATGCCCGTTTTCGCGGGCAAAGACCTTCGTGGACTTCAACCGCTTTCTTTCCGGGGCCGATCTTCCATGCACGACATCAAAGCGATCCGCGACAACCCGCAAGCGTTCGACGCCGCGCTGAGGCGGCGGGGACTTGAGCCGCTGTCGTCGTCGCTGCTCGCGATCGATGAGAAACGCCGCGCGGCAATTTTGGAGTCGGAGCAGGCGCAGGCGCGCCGCAACGCGGCCTCGAAGGAAATCGGCGAGGCCAAGAAGGCCAAGGACGATGCGCGTGCCGCGATTCTGATGGCGGAGGTCGCCGAACTCAAGACCACCATGCCGCAGATGGAAGCGGCGGTGAAAGCGGTAGACGAAGAATTGCGCAAGGAGCTTGCGCAAATTCCGAACCTTCCGCTCGACGAGGTGCCCGACGGCACGGACGAGCATGGCAACATGCGGCGTCATGTGTTCGGCAAGAAGTGCGACTATGCGTTCACGCCGAAAGCACATGACGATCTCGGCGGCGCGCTCGGCGACATGGATTTCGAGGCGGCGGCGAAATTGTCAGGCGCGCGCTTCGTCGTGCTGAAGCGGGGACTGGCGCGGCTCGAACGCGCGATCGGTCAATTTTTCCTCGACGTGCATACGGGCGAGCACGGTTATACCGAGGTCAATCCGCCGCTGCTGGTGCGCGACGATGCGATGTTCGGCACGGCGCAGTTGCCGAAGTTTGAGGAAGATCAGTTTCCCGCGGTACGCAGATATCAAAATCGAGAGAAGACTATCGCACTTCTGGCGTCTATTGCTGCGGAGAAAGCTTTGGTCGGAGCAGGCGTTGATACTTCCGGTGTGAATATTGATGACCGATATCCGAAGCTGATCGCGGCCTTCAAGGCCAATCTGGATGTTGGGCTACCTCTGGATGATCATCTATGGCTCATCCCCACGGCCGAAGTCTCGCTCACAAATCTCGTTCGCGATTCCATCCTCGACGAAAAAGAACTGCCGCTGCGCCTCACTGCGCTGACGCCGTGTTTCCGCGCCGAAGCGGGCGCGGCGGGACGTGATACGCGCGGCATGATCCGACAGCACCAGTTCACCAAGGTGGAGCTGGTCTCGATCACGACGCCGGAAACATCAAAAGACGAGCACGAGCGCATGTTGTCATGCGCGGAAGAAGTGCTGCGCCGGCTCGACCTGCACTACCGCGTGATGACGCTGTGCACGGGCGACATGGGATTCGCTTCGCAAAAAACCTACGACATCGAGGTGTGGATGCCGGGGCAAGGTGAGGGCGGCGCCTATCGCGAGATTTCGTCCTGTTCGGTGTGCGGCGATTTCCAGGCGCGGCGCATGGACGCGCGTTATCGCGCAAGCGACGGCAAGCCGCGCTTCGTGCATACGCTCAACGGCTCAGGCACCGCCGTCGGCCGCGCGCTGATCGCGGTAATGGAAACCTATCAGCAGGCCGATGGCTCCATCGCCGTGCCCGATGTCTTGCAGCCTTACATGGGCGGCCTGAAGGTGATTGCTAAAGGCATGTAGTGCGCGGGACCTTTGGCTCTCGGATTTGCCGGGACGGCGAGTTTGCCAGCCTCGGCCGGGCCGGATATGAGATGTCCCCGAACGGCTAGAGCCTTTCCGCTTCTGATAGAACAGAAGCGGGGCTCTATGGTTTTGATTTGACGCGTTCTCTTCACGCGAACCGCTATCCACTTCGCTCGAAAACGCTCTCGCGGCGGCCGAAAGAGGCAATCTCACGAATGCGGATTCTCTGTACCAATGATGATGGCATCCACGCACCGGGCCTCGAGATCATCGAGCAGATAGCAAAGGAGCTGTCCGACGATGTCTGGGTGGTCGCACCCGAGCACGATCAGTCCGGCGTCTCGCATTCGCTGACGCTCAACGATCCGCTGCGGCTGCGCGAACTCGGACCCCGCCATTTTGCGGTGAAGGGCACACCGACCGACTGCGTGATCATGGGATCGCGGCACATTCTCGGCGACAAAGGGCCGGATCTCGTGCTGTCCGGCGTCAATCGCGGCCGCAACCTCGCCGAGGACGTGGTGTATTCCGGCACCATCGCGGGAGCGCTGGAGGGCACGATGCTTGGGCTGCCGTCTTTCGCGCTGTCGCAGGAGTTCAGCCTGGAGACCGGCGACAGGCCGGTGTGGGAAACCGCGCTTACGTTCGCGCCGCAGATCCTCCGCAAGGTGATCGATATCGGCATCCCGAAGAACACGGTGGTCAACGTCAATTTTCCGGCCTGCGCGCCGGAGGAGGTGGCCGGGGTTCTGGTGACGCGGATGGGGAAGCGCAATCTCGGTTTTCTCAAGATCCATGAACGGCGCGACGGCCGCGGCAATCCGTACTTCTGGATCGGATTCGAGAAGGCCGACGCCGTGGATACGCCCGCGTCGGGCACCGATCTCGCGGCGATCGCGGCGCAGTGTGTCTCGGTGACGCCGCTGCGGTTGGACCGCACCGACGATGCGTTCGGCGAAATCTTGAAGGCGCGCTTCAAGTAGACTTGCTTGGTGTCTTGTCGCTTGCAGAAGATAAAGACGCCCGACTTCAAAGCGGCCGTTCGCCGCCTTGTTCGGCTGGCTCAGGCCGCGGCGCTGCCCTTGAGCGTGCGCTGGATCACGGCGGCAAGACCATCCATCTGGAAGGGTTTCTGCAAGGATGGACGGTTGCGATATTCGGGCGGAAGCCCTTGCGTGCCATAGCCCGTTGCGAAGATGAAGGGCCGGTTGCGGCCCGCGATGACCTCGGCCACGGGGGAAATCAGCTTTCCGTTGACGTTGACGTCGAGAATCGCGACGTCAAAGTTAGTGGTATGCGCGAGCTCCAGAGCTTGCTCGATGTCGCCCGCTTCGGCGGCGATGCTATAGCCGAGTTCCTCCAGCATATCCGCAACCATCATACGGATCATCACCTCGTCTTCGACGAGGAATACCGAGCCGCCGGGCGGCCTTGTTGATACCATGGTAGAAATCTCGATCTTTCGGCCAACGCAGGGTCGCAAATTATGCGGACGAACGCAATCCGTGCCGTTGTCGCGCCCGGGCAGGACGGCCTGAGCCGTCGCGCGGGCTGTTTCCGCCGGAACAAATACTTGTCCCGCCGGATTGACCCGGCGGGTGATCTGCGCAGATTGCGTCAACTTATCGTGGTAATCGTTCGGCGAAGCGCCAGCGCTTGAGAGTTCGCCCATGTCCCCCGCGGATCGTTTGCCGCCCGAAAAGATGATGTTTCAGCTAAACCTGCGGCGACGCGGTATCAGCGATCAGCGCGTGCTTCGCGCGATGGATAACGTCCCGCGCGATGCTTTCGTCGAACAGGACGATCGCGAGGATGCCTGGTGCGATACCGCGCTCGGCATCGCCTGCGGGCAAACCATCAGCCAGCCTTTCGTTGTCGCCTACATGACCGAGCGGCTGGAATTACGTGACGATGACCGGGTGCTGGAGATCGGCACCGGCTCAGGCTATCAGACCGCTATCCTGTCGCGCCTTTGCCGCAAGGTCGTGACTATCGAACGATATCGGGTGCTCGCGGATCGCGCCCGTGTCCGGCTGGAGCAACTCGGTTACGATAATATAGAAGTTCTGCTGGGGGATGGCTTCGACATTCCTGCCGGAGCAGGGCAGTTCGACCGCATCATGGTGACTGCGGCAATGGAGCAGATTCCAGAGGCGCTGACGACCCGGCTTGAGCCGGAGGGGCTTTTGATAGCACCTGTCGGTCCGCAGAATGGACGGCAGACACTGATCCTCCTGCGACGTGCCGCCGCTGGAATTATCCGCAAGGAGCTGATCGACGTCCGCTTCGTGCCGGCGCTGCCGGGTATCGCCCGCGAACTCTAACCCGGCCCCCCGTCCGGCGGCTGCCGCAACACATTGTTCCAGCGATGTTAATTTTGAAGGCCGCGGCGTGTCAGGGTTAAAGGCTTGTTTACTGCCGGGGGTGTTTACTCAATTTGTATCAAGTTGCGTATGAGTGAGTAACATGTCCCGTGTCGTCGAGTTGCTTTACTCGCGTCGCGTACCGCAAGTAGCGGTGCTGGCGCTGGTGTCCATCGGTTTTGCCGGATGCAGCGCGGACATGTCCTCGCGCCTCGCTCAAATCGACCCCCAGCAATCAAATTTCGGATGGCAGCGCGACACGACCGGCGCGGTGCCTGCGGCGCCCGCCGCTCCCGTGGCTCCAATTCAACGCAACGAGTTGCCGCAGTATTCGCGCCCGCAATACCAATCCCAACCGCTGCCTCCGATATCGACGCCAAAATCCTATCCGGTTGCATCGGGCAATGAACGCAGCGTCGTTTCGCATTCGGCTCCCGTGCACCCGATCGAGCCCGCCAGTGCTGTCACAGCGCGGGACGGCTGGAATCATAGCGGCAGCACCCCGATCATTGTCGGCACCAGCGATACGCTGGAAGGATTGTCGCGCCGATATGGCGTATCCACTGCTGAAATCCTGAAGGCCAACGGCTACCACGGTCCTCGCCGGTTGCAACCTGGCCAGCGGCTGATCATTCCGAAGCGCGCGTCAGTGGCGGAGACCCAAACTGCTCCGGCCGCGAAGCCTGTGGGCGCTATGGCTGCGTCCGGTACCCACTACGTCAATCGCGGCGACACGCTGATGAGCATCGCGCGCCGCAATCACGTTTCCGTCGGAGAGCTTGCTCGCGCGAACGGATTACAATCGGGCGCGAAACTGACGACCGGCATGAAGATCACGGTGCCGACGAAGGTTGCTGTGGCGTCCACGCAGCCTGTTGCCGTTTCGACCGCACCTCTTGCTACACCTGCGCCTATGCCGGCAGTTCACGCGGCTGCTGCGCCCGCTGGTCCGGTGCAGAAGGTCAACCTCGCGGTTGCGACGGCGACACCCGAAGCAGCCGTGGTCAAACATGCGGTGAAAGACGCAGAGGCAACCGGCGCTTTGCCGACATTCCGCTGGCCGGTGCGTGGCCGCGTGATCACGGCCTATGGCGCCCGGACCAACGGCAAATCCAATGACGGCATCAACGTCGCCGTACCCGAGGGCACACCGGTAAAGGCTGCCGAGGATGGCGTCGTTGCTTATGCCGGCAACGAACTTAAGGGATACGGCAACCTGGTTCTGGTTCGGCATTCCAACGGCTACGTGACCGCATATGCCCATGCGAGTGACGTGCTGGTGAAGCGCGGAGATTCCATCAAGCGCGGACAGGTCATTGCCAAATCGGGTCAGTCGGGCGAGGCGGGGTCGCCGCAGCTTCACTTTGAGATCCGAAAGGGATCGACACCGGTTGACCCACTGAACTTCCTTAATGGGGCATGAGATTCTAAGCGGTTCCGTTAGTCCAGATTATTATACACCTGAGTTGGCCGCGAAGTCCGCTTCGCGGCCAACTCCGTTTTGATACTCGCTGCAACGATGTTTGCGCGATCGAATCGTGAATTCCGGATAAATATAACGCTTACGGCAGTATAGGTTCAGGATGACGTCAACTGAGACGGATTTGGCGCACGAAGGGTGTCGGGCCGGGGACCATTGAACTTGTGGGAATCAATGCTCATGGCAGGTCCTATCGCATGACGTCCCATGTGCGTGGGGAGCGGCGCGCGGTCGAGGTATTTGCGGCATTTTTGAAGCTCGGCCTGACAGCGTTCGGCGGTCCCGTTGCTCATCTCGGCTACTTCCGCGATGAATTCGTGATCAAGCGGAAATGGCTTGAAGAAAAGGACTTCGCCGATCTTGTCGCGCTGTGCCAGTTCCTGCCGGGCCCTGCATCCAGCCAGGTCGGCATAGCCATCGGTCTGGCGCGCGCCGGTTACGCCGGAGCGGTCGCGGCGTGGACGGCGTTCACGCTGCCGTCGGCTCTGGCACTGGTTACATTCGCCTACGGCATATCCTTGTTCGGGAGCGCGTTGGGTAGCGGGTGGTTGCATGGCCTGAAGGTGGCCGCCGTCGCAGTGGTGGCGCTCGCGATTCTCGGCATGGCGCGAACGCTGACGCCCGATCGCGAGCGCGCCAGCGTCGCGGCGTTGGCAGCCGTCACGGCGCTGGTGATCGATTCAGTCTGGGGGCAGATCGGCGCGATCGTTGTCGGTGCGATCGCCGGCATGACCGTGTTGAAGCGCGAGGCCGTACCGGCGGATCACTTCGGTGCAACACCGCGGACGAACAGGGCGATTGCGATATTCGCGCTGGCGGTATTCGCCATTTTGCTCGTGGGATTGCCTGTCGTGTCGGCCGTCTCGGGCAATGCGGACTTGCGGCTCTTCGATACCTTCTTCCGCACCGGTTCGCTTGTGTTCGGCGGCGGACATGTGGTGCTGCCGCTGCTCCAGGCGCAGGTGGTGCCGCCGGGATGGGTGAGTAACGATGCGTTCCTGGCGGGCTATGGCGCTGCGCAAGCCGTGCCGGGGCCGCTTTTCACGTTTTCCGCCTATCTCGGCGCGGCGATCGGCGGCTGGAAAACGGCTGCGCTGTGTCTTGTTGCGATCTTCCTGCCGTCCTTCCTGCTCGTCATCGGCGTGATGCCGTTCTGGGACGCATTGCGGCGGCGGACCGCGACGAGGGCGATGCTGCGCGGCATCAACGCCGCGGTCGTCGGCCTTTTGTTGGCCGCCTTTTACAATCCGGTCTGGACTTCGGGCATTCTGTCCAAGGGAGACTTCGGGCTGGCTGTGGTTGCCTTTGTGTTGTTGCTCGTGTGGCGAACGCCGCCCTGGCTGGTCGTTGTCGGTTGCGCCGTCTGCGCGGAGCTGCTGGCGGCACTGTGAATTGCAGCAGGTGGATTACGTCGCGATCCGCACGCCAAGCCGGCCTGCGAGCCCTTGTGTAAATTGCCAGGCAACGCGGCCGGAACGCGAGCCGCGCGTGGCCGACCATTCCAGCGCCTCCCGTTTCAGTTCAGCATCGTCGAGCCTGATGCCGAAGTGGGAGCAATACCCGCGCACCATCGCGAGATAGTCATCCTGGCTACATTGATGAAAGCCGAGCCAAAGGCCGAAGCGGTCGGATAGCGAGACCTTTTCCTCGACGGCCTCGCCGGGATTGATCGCGGTCGATCGCTCGTTCTCGATCATGTCGCGCGACAGCAGGTGACGACGGTTTGATGTCGCGTACAGGATGACGTTGCCGGGGCGTCCTTCGATGCCGCCCTCGAGCGCGGCCTTCAGCGACTTGTACGAAGCGTCATTGCCGTCGAACGACAGGTCGTCGCAAAATACGATGAAACGAAACTCAGATGAGCGAAGCAGTTCCATCAGGCCGGGCAGGCTTTCGATGTCCTCGCGGTGAATTTCGATCAGCTTGAGCAGGCCGTCGACTTCGGCATTGACACTGGCATGTGCCGCCTTCACCAGCGACGACTTGCCCATGCCGCGCGCTCCCCAGAGCAGGGCGTTGTTCGCTGGCAGGCCCTTGGCAAAGCGAACAGTGTTCTCCATCAGGATGTCGCGCACTCGGTCGATGCTCTTGAGCAGGCCAAGATCGACGCGGCTGACTCGCGAAACCGGCATCAATCGTCCGTCAGGATGCCAGACGAGTGCGTCGGCGCGCGTCATTGCAGCGCGATTGTCGATCCGTTCAGCGGCGGCAGTCGTGGCGGCGGCGATCACTTCGAGAGCACAGGCGATCCGGTCCGCGGCATCGGATGCAACGGCCGCTTTCCGACCTTTTGTCGCGCCCCCCCGACGACCGGAGTGATCTCCTGGCACCTTAAGAGGGGTCTTTCGAAGGCTTGTTTTCCGAGACTTTTTTGCCATCTTTGCCTTTCCTGAGCGCGCACCCTTAGCGAGGTGACCTGGCTCCTGCAAGCAGCGGAATAATGAGGCCCGATCAAGGGTCTGGTGGCGTTGCAATTGGGACCGTGGCCGTTATAGTCCGCGCGAATTTGCCCTTGATCGGCCTGACTCTGTGCTCGTGCCGGTTTGCTCCCAAGGAATAGCCCGAATGTTTATTACCCCTGCCTTTGCCCAGGCCGCCGGCGCCACCGACACCAACAACTTGTTGATGTCGCTGCTGCCCTTCGCGCTGATCTTCATCATTATGTATTTTCTGATCATCCGGCCCCAGCAAAAGAAGGCGAAAGAGCACAACGAATTGGTGAAAAATATCCGTCGAGGTGACACCGTCATCACGTCAAGCGGTCTCGTCGGAAAGGTCACCAAAGTGGTGGATGACGACCAGATCGAGTTCGAGATCGCGGACGGCGTCCGGGTGCGGCAGATGCGGCAGATGATTTCGATTGTCCGCGCCAAGGGCGAGCCGGCCAAGGGCGAGCCGACAAAAGGTGAATCGGCAAAGGGCGCCGCTAAAGGAGATGGCTCCAAGGACGACGCCGCGGCGAGCTAGGTGGCCCAGGCGATCATTCCTCGAATCTGACGAGTTATCTCGATGTTGTATTTTACACGGTGGAAGGCGCTGGCGATCATCATGACCGCTCTCGCGATCTGCCTGTGCGCCGTGCCTAACTTCTTTCCCGAGGCACAGGTCAAGACATGGCCGAAATGGGCGCAACGCCACATCGTGCTCGGACTCGATCTTCAGGGCGGTTCATATCTGCTGCTTGAGGTCGATTCCAACTACGTCAAAAAAGAGAAGCTTGATCAGGTTCGCGATGACGCCCGCAAGGCGCTACGCGACGCACGGATCGCTTATACCGGCCTTGCCGCCAAGAATGGCGCCGTCGAGGTCCGTATCAGCAAAGAGGAGGAATTCCAGACCGCGCTAGGCAAGTTGCGTGAGTTATCGCAGCCGCTTGGAGGTCTGCTCGGCTCGAACGGCCAGCGTAGCCTCGAAGTCAGCAGCGCGGACGGCGGGCTGGTCCGCCTGACGGTGCCGCAGGCTGCCATCACTGACCGCATCCGCCAGTCGGTTGAACAATCGATTCAGATCATCGAGAAGCGCGTCAACGAGCTCGGCACCGTCGAGCCCCTGATCCAGCGTCAGGGCGCCGACCGCATTCTGGTACAGGTGCCGGGATTGCAGGACCCGACGCGGCTAAAGGAAATCCTCGGCAAGACCGCCAAGATGGACTTCCGCATGGTCGATTCGAGCGTTTCTCCTGATCAGGCCGTGCAGGGCCGGGTGCCTGCCGATTCCGACGTGTTGATGAGTTCGCAGGCGCCCAAGACGCCTTACGTCATCAAGAAGCAGGTGCTCGTCTCCGGCGGCGATTTGACCGATGCTCAGCCAGGATTCGATTCGCGTACCAGCGAGCCGATCGTGACTTTCCGCTTCAACAGCAACGGCGCGCGAAAATTCGCCCAGGCGACAACCGAAAACGTCGGACAGCCGTTCGCCATCATCCTCGACAATGAGGTGATTTCGGCACCGGTCATCCGTGAACCGATCACCGGCGGCTCCGGTCAGATTTCCGGGAATTTTACGGTGCAGGAGGCCAACGATCTTGCGATCCTGCTACGTGCCGGCGCGTTGCCGGCGCCGCTGACAATCATCGAGGAGCGCACAGTCGGACCCGGCCTCGGACAGGATTCGATCGAAAAGGGCGAACTCGCCGCCTATGTCGGATCGATCATGGTGATCCTGTTTATGCTGCTGACTTATCGGCTGTTCGGGGTATTTGCCAACATCGCCGTCGCCATCAACGTTGCCATGATCTTCGGCGTGCTATCGTTGCTGAACGCGACACTGACGCTGCCCGGCATTGCCGGCATCGTGCTGACCGTAGGCATCGCGGTCGATTCCAACGTGTTGATCTATGAACGCATCCGTGAAGAAATCCGGGGCGGTCGTACTGCTATTTCGGCCATCGACGCCGGCTTCAAGCGGGCGCTGGCAACGATTCTGGATTCCAACATCACGACGTTCATCGCTGCCGCCGTGTTGTTTTATATCGGCACCGGCCCGGTGCGCGGGTTCGCCGTAACGCTCGGCATCGGCATCATTACAACGGTGTTCACTGCATTCGAGGTGACCCGGCTGATCGTCGCGACCTGGGTGCGCTGGAAGCGACCGCAAACCGTGCCGATCTGATGACCCGGAGCCGGCTGTGACCCAATGGATCTTAATCGGGCTCGGTGCCCTCATCGTCGTACTGACCATCGTCAGTTGCTTCGGCCTGCTGCCTTCGCTGCGGATCGTTCCCGACGACACGCGTTTCGATTTCACGCGCTTCCGCCGCATCAGCTTTCCGATTTCCGCCGTGCTTTCGATCGTCGCGATCACGTTGTTCTTCACGCATGGCTTGAATTTCGGCATCGACTTCAAGGGCGGCACGCTGCTCGAGGTGCAAGCCAAGTCGGGCGAGGTTGACATCGCGGCGATGCGCTCGACGCTGAACGGTCTCGGCCTCGGCGATGTCCAGCTTCAACAGTTCGGCGGCCCGACGGAAGTTCTGATCCGCGTCGCAGAGCAGCCGGGCGGAGACGCCGCACAGCAGGCTGCGGTGCAGAAGGTGCGCGGCGCGCTGGGCGACAGCGTCAACTATCGCAGAGTCGAGGTGGTCGGGCCGCGCGTGTCCGGCGAACTCCTTGCCTACGGCATGGTCGGCCTGATGCTGGCGATCCTCGGCATCCTGATGTATCTCTGGTTCCGGTTTGAGTGGCAGTTTGCGCTCGGAGCCATGGTCGCGAACGTCCATGACATCGTGCTGACCATCGGCTTTATGTCGATTTCGCAGGTCGACTTCGACCTCACAAGCATCGCGGCGCTTTTGACAATCCTCGGCTACTCGCTCAACGACACCGTCGTTATTTACGACCGGATCCGCGAAATGCTGCGGCGTTACAAGAAAATGCCGATGCCCGAACTGCTCAACGCGTCGATCAACTCGACGCTTTCGCGCTCGATCATCACTCACGTCACGGTGACCCTGGCGCTGGTCGCTTTGCTGCTGTTCGGCGGACCGGCCATCCACAGCTTCACCGCGGTGATGACCTTCGGCGTGGTGCTGGTCGGTACCTACACCTCGATCTTTATCGCGGCTCCGATTTTGATCTACCTTGGCGTCGGTGAGAGCCGTGCCGATGTCGAGGAGAAGCCGGCCAAACCCGAGAAGCCGGCTAAATCGCAGAAGCCAGCAAAGCCGTGAGTGCCGACCCGCCGGGCGTGCCGCATCTTCCGCGGCCGGCCGTCATCGAGGCTTATGGCAACGGTGGCTTTCGCTTCGACACCATGTCGCATCGCGGTTCGCTGCTTTGCCTGCCGGACGGCGTCTGGGCGTGGCCCGTAACGCGCGCGGATGACATCGACCGTCATGCGCTGGCGCGTGTGTTTGCGGGCTCGCCTCTAATCGATACGCTGTTAATCGGTACCGGGACAGAGGTCTGGCTTGTTCCCACCGAGCTGCGTACAGCCCTGCGCCGCGTTAACATCGGAGTGGACACCATGCTCACGGGACCGGCGATCCGGACTTACAACATCATGCTGGGCGAACGGCGCAGGGTCGCGGCGGCGCTGATAGCCGTTCCATGATTTCCTCCCGCCATCGGCAGCGCCTGACGGCGCTGATAGCCGTTCCATGACAAACGCTAAATCAAGGCAGCGCCTGACGGCGTGATCGCCGTATAGTGGCAAGCGTCATGTTGATGAGCTCCCTATAGGTGAAAAACTCTAGCGCGCATGATTGTGGTGTCATGAACGGTACAACGGAGAACACGTCCGCGGCGTTTTGCGCGGAACTCGTGCGAACTCATGACTTCGACAACTATGCGACGACTTTGTTCGCACCGCTCCGGTGTCGTCGTGCTCTGCTGGCTCTCTATGCTTTCAACGTGGAGATCGTCAGGGTACGAGAGCAGATCACCCAGCCGTTGCCGGGCGAAATCCGCCTGCAATGGTGGATCGATATGGTTAGCGGCACTGGACATGGCGGCGTTGAAGGTAATCCAGTCGCGGCAGAACTTTTGCTAGCGATCCGGGATCATGGTCTGCCGGTCGAGCTGTTGTCGCGACTGATCGAAGCGCATCAGTTCGATCTCTACAACGATCCGATGCCGGACATGACGGCGTTAGAACGATACCTCGGCGATACATCGTGCGCGCTGTTTTCGCTCGCCTCGCGCGTCGTCGGACACCGATCAGACGAGACGGATCATCTGGCGCGACACGCTGGTCTCGCGGACGGCATGGCGCGGGTTATCGCCAAGTTCGGTTTTGACGCTTCGCGGCGGCAGTCGTATGTGCCGCTGCCGTTGCTGGAGCAGCACGGCGTCGATCTGGAACAGATGTTCGCGGGCCGGGACACGCCTTCACTTCGCGTGGCCATTGGCAAACTGGCCGATGAAGCACGATCGCATCTGGAGGTGGCGCTGGGTCTACTGCCCAATCTGCCGCCGCAGTCTCGGGGTGTCTATCTTCCACTCGCGCTTGCGCGTCGCGCGCTGAACGATGTCACCGGCCCTGACATCAATCCCTTTGTGCCGCGGCCCGTATCGCGGCTGCGTATCTTGTGGACCATGTGGCGGGCATCGCGCACTCGGCCGTTTCGCGGTTGAACGAGGTCAGGACGGCAACGCCCGGTCGGTCGATTCGAAGTTGAAGCGGTCTCGAAGGTTTTTCCGGCTACCCAGGATGTCGCGGAAGAATTCACGATCTTCCGGACTAGTGATCAACGGCTCAATCAGATCGATCTGATTCATTGCGATGAGTTGCAGGATTTCGGTGCGCACTTTGCCGCCGGCACCGCGTGGCAGGCGCGAAACGACCTGGATGTGCTCGGGGGGTTTCGGCTCGTTTGCAGCGGCGAGCGTGGAACGCAACCGCGCTTCGAGCCCGGGCAGGTCTGCCTCGACAAAGGCGTAAAGTCCGACACCGCTGCGGCGGTCCGCGAAGGCAACAATGGCGGCATCACGGACCGCAGGATTTTCCCTGATGCGCGCGACCAGCACAGGAGCATCGTTGACAAGACGTCGGCCCCCGCCTTCGCGGTCGGTGAAACTGAACAGGCCGCGCGTGACGGCTTGGTAGACCTTTTTGCCGGTCATCAGCCAAATGCGCGCAATGACCGACTTTCGCTCAAGTAACTTACGCTCGCGTGGCGTCAGGGCGTCGGGCGCATAAGTGCGTTTGTGTTTGAGAAGGTGCCGCAGGTCTTCGTAAGCAGCGATGCGAAACAGGCGTGATCGTCGTTTGAAGCACGCGGCGAGCTGGAAGTCCGTCAGATAGGCGTTGCCTTCGTTGCCGCGCAGCCAGTTCTGTTCCTTGGCAAGATCATTGTGGCATATGCCGGCGCGATGCAACTTGCGCAGCGCTGCCTTGGCCGATCGGAAGTAGGATAAGTCACCGTGGGGTCTGGCGAGATGCAGCGCCACGCCATCGATGAAGTCTCGCACCAATGCGCTGCGGCCGCTCCACAAAAGTTTTGGGCCGACGCCGAGATCGCGAGCGAGTGTCAGCGCCTTACGTTCCCGCTCGAACAAATGCCTCGCCACAAGGTGCGACCACCAGGGCACCTGATCGAGGCGCCGCAGCACCGCGTTGATCTCGCCGGAGGCTGTCCGAAGCCGCCCGCGCTCCACGGTCGAAAACACGTCGCGCTTCAGCAGGACTCCTTCAGTCCAGCTCATGGACAGGAATGCTGCGTCCTGCTTTGGAAGTGACATGAATGATCCTGGAGATGGCGTGTTGAACCTATGCCGCTGCTGCCGGACGAAGCGCATTCGCGATCCAGCGATCGAGGTCCGACAGCGCGCGCGCGCAGATCGCCTGTTTTTTTGCGATTGCCTTTTCGTTGCCGCGCAAACGAGTGCCGTCCGGCTTTTTGTTTGGTGGACTAGCGAGCGGGGGAAACAATCCGAAATTGATGTTCATTGGCTGGAACGAGCGTGGTCCCGCGTCAATGGTCTCGATATGGCCGCCCGTGATGTGGCCGAGCAGTGCACCCAACGCTGTGGTCTGCGGCGGGGCTTCAAACGTATGTGTCCGCGCATCCGCGGCGGCATAGAGTCCGGCTATGAGTCCGATAGCGGCGGATTCCACGTAACCTTCGCACCCGGTCATTTGTCCCGCAAAGCGCAGCCGCGGCTCGGCACGCAGCCGTAGCTGGGTGTCAAGGAGCTTCGGCGAGTTCAGAAATGTGTTGCGATGCAAGCCGCCGAGGCGGGCAAACTCCGCGCCTTCAAGACCAGGAATGGTACGGAAGATGCGAGTCTGCGCGCCATGTTTCAGTTTGGTCTGAAAGCCAACGATATTGTAAAGCGTGCCCAGTTTGTTGTCCTGGCGCAGCTGGACGACGGCGTAGGGCTTGGTGGTGGGATCGTGCGGATTGGTAAGGCCTACCGGCTTCATCGGACCGTAGCGCAGAGTTTCGCGGCCGCGTTCGGCCATGATCTCGATCGGCAGGCAGCCGTCGAAGTAGGGGGTATCGGTTTCCCAGTCTTTGAAGTCGACCTTCTCGCCCTCAAGCAGCGCGTCCACAAAGGCGTGATACTGCGCTTCGGTCAGCGGACAATTGATGTAATCGGCGCCGCTGCCGCCCGGACCAGCCTTGTCATAACGAGACTGGAACCAGGCTTTCGACATATCGATGGAGTCGCGATGAACGATTGGCGCGATTGCGTCGAAAAAGGCGAGCGCGGATTCGTCGGTCAATGCGCGGATCGCGGCGGCGAGAGGGGTCGAGGTGAGGGGACCCGTGGCGACGATGACGTTGCTCCAGTCCGCGGGCGGCAAGCTATCGATTTCGGCACGGTCGATCTCGATCAGCGGATGGGCGTCAAGGGTTTCGGTGACCGCAGCGGAAAAGCCATCGCGATCCACTGCGAGCGCGCCGCCTGCCGGGACCTGATTTGCATCGGCGCAGCGCATGATCAGCGACCCTAGCTGGCGCATCTCGGCATGTAAGAGTCCGACCGCATTGTTGGAAGCATCATCGGACCGGAACGAATTTGAACAGACCAGCTCCGCCAGCCCGTCGGTCCGGTGCGCCGCGGTCATTCGGTGCGGTCGCATCTCGTGCAGCATCACTCGAACGCCCTGACTCGCGACCTGCCAAGCGGCTTCCGAACCGGCCAGGCCGGCGCCGACGATATGGACCGTAGCGCGGGAGGATTCAAACTGTGTCATGGGACGAGGGGTAGCGCGTTTTCAAGCCAAAAGGAACGCGTTAGCGCGAGTAGCGGCGACGACACTCTCGTTTCCTTGTATGATCCGCCTTGGATCTGGAACAGAAATGGATGCTGATCCGGCACTTGCAACGCGTGGACGGTATTCGCGTCCGGACTTGGTCTGCCAGGAATGCTGACTGTGGAACGCAGCGGCTGCCTCGGTTGGCCAGCGAGCCAGTTCAAAAGCTCCCGACACCGAGACAGCCTTGCGAGAACGAACGTCTTTCGTCAATCCGAACTATCGAAGAACCGGTGCTTGCGCCCGTATGGGGGCAACAAGACGGACGGGAAATCGGCCGCGTAGCGCTTTTCTTTCTCCGTTTCCGGAGGCTCGTGTGCTGACGACGTTAAAGGGCTCTCGATCGCTTTACGATAGAGATGCCACGTCGCATGACCCAGCAACGGCATGACGATCGTGAGGCCGAGGAAGAAGGGAATCGACCCGAGCGTCAGCAGGACAACAACGATCAGACCCCATTCCGCAGCTGCGATCGGATTCTTCGCAACCACGCGCATTGACGTCAGCATGGCGTCGCTCATGTCGGCGTGTTGATGAAGCATCAGCGGGAACGATACAATGCTGATGCACAGCGCGACGGCCGCGAACAGGAACCCGACGCCGACACCGATCATGATCATGCGCCAGCCCTCGGACGTGGCGAAGACCTGCGTGAAGAAATCGGGCATTGCCGCTGCCGGAGTGTTACCGAAGGTGGACACGTAGATCGCGTGAGCCACTGCCACCCACACGAAGAAAATGACCAGGAGCAAGCCGCCCAGTCCAAGCATCGATCCAAACGACGGCGCCCGTAGCACTCCGAACGCATGCCAGGCGGAGGCTTCTTGGCCGAGTTCGCGCCGATAGCTCAGTTCATAAAGTCCTAGCGCCGCAAATGGCCCAATCAGGGCAAAACCGGCGGCGACCGGAAACAGGAGCGGCAGGACCGAGTAGCCAAGCGCAATTCGCGCTAAAACAATGCCAATTATGGGATAGATAACGCAAAGGACGATGGCGTGGCTGGGAACCGCCTTGAAGTCTTCCCAGCCCAACCTCAACGCATCGAGGAGGTCGGGTAAGCCGATGTGACGGACCACAGGTCTGTCTGCGCCGGCCATTCCCGAGTGTGACGTAATGTCAACAGGATAAGTGGCCATGTTCGTTGTCTCCCTTTCGCGGGTCGATCTCTGGCCGCCGGAAGGCGCGAGTTCGCCCCTTCGGAAACGATCACGATCAAGACCAGACGCAAGGGCAAGCAACCTGGTCTTGCCGCGACCTGTAAGACCATTCTAATTCCGATCTGCGATTTTAGTTGCTCACGGTTGAGTGAATTTTGATGTCACTCTGCGCCGGGTGACCGGCATGCCGGCACACGTTGGTTCAACTGCCTGCCGTTTTTGTTGTTGCAGCGGAGTGTGCAGGTTTGAATACGACTGGTGCCGAATGCGCTGCCAGCATGTCCGCATTGGCAAGCCACAGTGAGCCGGTTACTCTTTTGGCGATCCGGCGGAAATAGACGCGAGGTTCCGCCGCGAATTTGGTTCAAAGACTGAAGCAATTGGGAGCGGCACAATGAGCATATTTGGGAAGATCATGAGCGCCGTCTTCGGCACGCACGCCGAAGCGGCAACACCGACAGGTGAGGCGGGTAGCGGTGCTGCGCCCTCGTCGGAGGGCTCGGCATCGAAGGGCGTCGATGTCGCGGCCATTCTCGACAAAGCCGTCACCGCCAAGAAGGAAAAGCTGGCATGGCGGACCTCGATCGTTGATCTGATGTAGGCGCTTGATGTCGACTCCAGCCTGAGTGCTCGCAAGGAACTGGCGAAGGACCTGAAATACCCGGGCGACACCAACGATTCCGCGGCGATGAACGTCTGGCTGCATAAGCAGATGATGGCTCAACTGGCAGCTAACGGTGGCAAGTTGCCGCCCGACATGAAGCACTGATGGGATAGAAGAGCGCATCTGGACGGTCCGCTGATGGACACGTCGTCTCGATAAGAGAAAGGCGTGCGTTTTGATGAGGCTGCGAACGCATGCGTTAGACGCGGCCTCATTCCACTCGGTTGGCTTCTTCCGGATGCTTGTCGAGATAAGCGGCCACGAACTCGCAGCGGGCTGCGACCTTGAGGCCCTCAGCCCGGATCAGCGTCAGCGCGCCCTTCACCAACGTCGAGGCGATGCCACGGCCACGCAGTTCGCGTGGCACTTCTGTGTGAGTGATCACGACCATACCGGGCGCAAGGCGGTACTTTGCGAAAGCAACGCCGCCTTCGGCTTCAAGTTCAAACCGGCTCAGGGCTTTGTTGTCGTAGACGGCGGTCATGCCTGAGACGGGGCCTCGCGCCTTCTCACAAATTAGGCCTCAGCAGATCGGCATAGTCCGGATGTTTCTCGAGCCACGCCTTCACGAAGGGGCATTGAGCGCTAGCCCTGAATTTATCCGCGCGCACCTGATCCAGCGCGCCCTTCACCAGCTCTGAGCCGATGCCCTTGCCTTCGAGTTCGGGCGGCACCTTGGTGTGCGTGAAGACAAGAACCCCGTCCAGAAATCGATAGTAGGTTGCAGCGATATGCCCGTCCACTTCGAGTTCGTAGCGATGCTTTTCCATGTTGTTGACGACTTCGGACATTTCACAGCCTTTGCTCTTTATGCCTGAGAGGCAACATTCAAAGTTTTAGTGGGCCAGTCAACAGCCGCAGAACACCTGCGGCCCGTCATTTCTGCGCTATTGCTCGCCTTGGATGATGCCAGACCACGCTTGGATGAGGAGGGTTGGGTAAAGGCGTGTCAGCCGAAGTGCAACCCGCAGATTTGGACCCTTTGGTGCTGCCGGCGGACCCCGGGTCGCGCTATTTGGCCGCGGTTGGCTGGACAAGACCTCGGCGGGATGGCATCAAACCAGTCGGAATGCGAACCCTTGCGGAGGGTCCGTGAAACTCCCGCGACGGATTTGCGGCAATGAAGCAGTTTTTCCTCAAACTCTTTACCTGGTGGAACAGCCAGACCTTCGGTACGCAGCTTTGGACCGCGCGATTTGGCGAACTGGTCGGCAAAGACAGCCAGGGTAACTGCTATTACCGGACGCGCGGCGGGAAGATCGACCCGACGCTTGGCTTCGAGCGGCGCTGGGTGATCTACAATGGCCTTGCGGAAGCCAGCCGCATTCCGCCCGAGTGGCATGGCTGGATTCATCACGTCGTGGATGTTCCACCTACCAAAGAGAACTATCAGCCGCACGAATGGCAGAAGCCGCATGTGCCGAACATGACCGGGACGCCGGCAGCCTATCGGCCGTCCGGCTCGACGCTGGCGAGCGGCCGCCGTCCGAAGGCGACCGGCGATTACCAGCCCTGGACACCGGGGCAGTAGAAAAACCGGCATCAACGCGGTGATGCCGGTCTTCCGAGCCGGTTTTGCGAGCAAGCGCTGTCAGCGCTTGGTGCCCGCGAAAATGCCGCTGCCGAAATAATTATTGTCTCCCGAAATCCCAACGCGCCCACCCATTTCGCCGACCGGGCTGCTCGGACCCTGGAAGAAGCTGCCTTGCAGGGTCATGCTACGATTGTTGTTGTTACCGGCGATCGTACCGCCGAAATTGCGTGGGTCGTTGTCAAAATTAACGGTGCCGGAATAGTTGGTGTTGTCGAGATTGGTCACGCTCACCGCACCGGTGCGCGCTCCAAAATCAACGGTGTTCGAGAACCCTCCGGCGACGAAGCCTGCATTATTCACGTTGGCGATGACGTGTCCGGTATAGGTTGCTTGGCCTATCGTTGGGACGTCGCTGATGCTGCCCACTGGCCGGCCGGCGACCCAGGTGCCCACGAGGACTTCGCGCGGGGTTTGGGTGTTCGGATTGGTACTCGTCGATTCAACCGACCAGAAACCCCAGCGCGTATATTCGCACTGACAGGGCGTCAGGTTCGGAATTGCGCCGTTGACGATCTGGCTGGTGGCTGCGCCGTTGGCTGACACCATCACGCCGTTAACCGGTACGCCGTTGACAACACTGTTGTTGGGCGTATTCGCGTAGAAATTGTTGTAGTCTACGTAAGCGCTGTTGGCGGGACCGCTCGATCCCTTCGATCCGAACTCGAACAGCGCGTGAATCGTGCCGGCAAGCTGCGTGAACGGATTTCTCGAGTCGAACGCGTAGATATCCAGGTTTCCCTGTACGCGATTATTGGCGGCGTCGAGGGTGATTTCGGACGTGCCGCTTACCGGTCTCATCGTGGGCTGGTTGTCGTTGATGACGTCCACTCCGCCGACATATCCGCGCAGCGTCACCGACGGCCGGGCGTTGGGCGGGGGCGTGTTGTTGTCCGTCGGTAGAGAGTTGTGATTGTCCGGCGGTGATTTGTCCGTAAGCTGATCCTGTGCGATCTGTTGCACCGCCTCCGCCTGATTGGAGATCTGGATCGACTGGGTGAAAGCTGATGAAATCGCGCTGAGTTGCTCGACAATAGGGGGCGGAGCGGGCGTGGGAGGAGCACCCGATCCGGTCACCATTCCGTTGGAGGATCCTGTCGCTCTTTGCGCAGCCGTCGCAATATTCTTCGCCGATGCCGCGCCTGCGCGTACGCCGCCCGTTTGACCGGCCGCGCTCTGGAAGATAGCGATCTGCTGCTGCACGAACCCTGGCGGCGGTAGGTCGGGCGGCGTTGGGGGGGCACCGGCTTGTGTCTGTGTGAACTCGCCGGCGCCCAGCGCGACGGACCGGCCACCGGACGTGACGGTCATTGTGCCGTAGCCGGAATAGATGCCGCCTTTTCCGTCGGTCATCATCACGCCGCCACGAATGCCGATCAAAGCCGACGCGGTCTTGATCTCGGCATCGCCGTTGTGGCTGATCTGACCACCTACGAAACGCAGCGCGCCCTTGCCGAGAGTTGCCGCCAGCTTGCCGGTGTTGGCTTTCGGGTCATAGACGTATTCATCGATTGTGAGGTCGCTGTTCGGACCGATGGTCATCGAGGTCTTGTCGAGGAACAGCAACTGCACCGAGCCGCTAGATTTGGTCTGGATGTGTTCCTTGTGGGCGATCGATTGGCCGATGACGATGGTCTTCAGGTTGGCGGTTGCCGCGGGGTTGACTGCCGATGCGGTGCCGACCTGCTGAGCCTGCGCCGTTGCGCCCCCGAGCGCCAGTGCAGCCGCCGTCATCGCGATATAAAGCCCCTCCGTCCGGCTCATGGCAATTCCCGACACTCAAAACTGACAAACCCGGGACAAGTATAACCTTGAATAATCGGAATGCGCCAACCCCCGATCCTCTCAAAAACCCTATACGAGCGATTGATCGCGTCTGTTGCTGTAAATCCACGCTGAGCACCTGCATCCTCAGAACCTGCGGAGTGGGGCATGCTACCCGCCTTGCGGGTGGCGCCGATCCGGCACTAAAGGGGACAGCGGTTCGACCCTCGGTGTCGTCTGTATCTGCGTTCCGCGCGACCAGTTACTCGACGGGGATAGCGCGTTGCCGCAGCCGTCAGTGGACGCGGAGCAGGCCGCCCTTTCCCCGCCGCAATCGACGTGTTAACCGGATGCTGCGAGCGGCTCGGAGCCTTTAATCCCTGTACAATGGTCCGGCCCTGATTCGAGCCTCACAAAGCCGCACATGATGTTTCGAACTATTGTTATAGTCGGTTGTGCAGCTTTTGCGAGCGCTGCCCTCGTCGTTGCCGCGCCTTCTGCGCGCGCCCAAATTGGTAATATTTTTTCAGACTCCCCGCCGCGTCCGCCCGGCGCGATTCCACAGGGTCAGGTCGCGCCTGAGGACGACGAGGAAGAAGTGCCCGACTTGCCGCAACAAGGACGGGTGCTGCCGGCGCCCATGCATCCTGCGCCGGGGCAAGGTGCTCCACCGCCCGGCCCGGTTCAGTCCCAGCCACTGCCGCCGCCGC
Organism: Nitrobacter vulgaris; assembly: GCF_031453995.1. Classification (NCBI taxonomy): domain Bacteria; kingdom Pseudomonadati; phylum Pseudomonadota; class Alphaproteobacteria; order Hyphomicrobiales; family Nitrobacteraceae; genus Nitrobacter; species Nitrobacter vulgaris. The sequence goes on from NZ_JAVDPZ010000015.1 coordinate 56,847, forward strand.
CCGGCACCACCGTGGTTCCGCAGAATTCCCCAAGTGGCAATGCTCCAGGTGGCGTAGCGGTCGCGCCGCCTTCACCTCCTAAGGCTCCCGAACAGAGTTCCACGCGACCGGCGCCGCCAACGCCGGCCACGCTGCAACCCGGCGACGAGGTCGTCACCGAGGCCCCGGCCGAGAAGGTTGTGAACAAGAAGGCGGCATTTTCCGGCCTCGACAAGATCACCGGTCGCATCATCCATTTTGATGAGGATGTCGGAGAAACAGTGCAGTTCGGCGCGCTGCGGGTGAAGACCAACGCTTGCTACACGCGGCCCGCGACCGAGGCCGCTAATACTGACGCCTTTGTCGAGGTCGATGAGATCACGCTTCAGGGCGAGGTGAAGCGGATTTTCTCCGGCTGGATGTTCGCGTCAAGCCCAGGCCTGCATGGCGTTGAGCATCCGATCTATGACGTCTGGTTGACCGACTGCAAGGATCCGGAGACGACTGTTATCGCCGCGCAGCCGGATGAGCCGAAGCCCGCGCCGCCTTCGACCAAGCGCCCACGGCCATCCGCGCGCCAGTCGCGTCAGCCGGCACCGCCATCCCAACCGGCGCCATCGCCTCCGCCACAACGGCAACCGCAGGGCAATCCTTCGTTCCCGCCATTCGGGCGATAGTCCTGAAAGCCTCAACTACGGTTGGCCGGCCGGGAGGCAATTTTGGGTGGCGCTCTCGTGATCCGTCCGTTGCTAACAATTTATTCGCATCTGAGGGCCTATTGCTCCGATCGGCCCGTTATCGTCGGCGATTCGAAACATTGCTAATCAGCCCATACGAGTGCCGCAGCCTAATTTTCTGGAGCTACTTACGATGCGTTTCATCGAGAATCTGCGAATCGGCACAAAGCTCGCGATCACATCGTTGCTCAGTGTCGTCATGGTTGTCGCACTGATCTATGCTCAGATGAGCGGTAGCGATGCGGTGCGCCAAGCTAACGAGAAAGCAGGAAATCAGAATCTGCTCGCAAAGAAAGGCATCGAAGCGAAATCATCGACTCGCGGCATGATAATCGGAGTCCGTGATATTCGTCTCGCAAGCACGCGGGCGCAGCTGCTGGCCGCACAAGAAGATGTCGTTAATCATTACAAGGCTGCACGGGGATTCATCAGTGAAGCCCTTAAGCTTTCGAAGTCGGCCGAAAACCGTGCGAGACTTGAGAAGATGAATCAGCTTGCCGACCAGTATCTGAACAATGCGGCCAAGCCGATTGGCGCAGCTCGCGGCGAATTGCTGGAGATCGAAGCAAAACAGGGTGCCGACATGAAGGCGGATGTCGGCGCAGGGCTTGCCAAGCTTGAGAATGAGGCTGTCCGACTGACGAAGGAAGTCGCCCTACCGACAGCGAAGGAGTTGGCCGAAGTCTCGGAGAAGGTCGTCGAGTTCGCCACGGGGCGCGTTGAAGAGGAAAAAGCAGCGGCGGCACGCGAAGGAGCGTCGGCTGAACGGATCTCGATGATGCTCGGTGCCGCGGTTGCACTGCTGCTAATCGGCGCCTGCGTCTTGTCGATCGTCACTATTGCTAAACCGATCTCGGCGCTGACCAAATCCATGCTGGAACTGGCCGAAGGCAATTTCTCGGTCGTGCTGCCAGGACTTGGCCGCAAGGACGAAGTTGGCGCCGTCGCTGCCGCCGTCGAGAGGTTCAAGGTCGTGTCCGAGCAGAAGGCTCGCGAGGAAGCCGAAGCGAAGAGGAATCAAGACGAGATTGCCACCCAGCAGCGGAAGGCCGACATGATCAAGCTGGCCGATTCGTTCGAAGCTGCCATAGGCGAGATCGTGGAAACAGTCGCGTCCGCCTCGACCGAACTGGAAGCCTCGGCCAGTACGCTGACTTCCACAGCCGAGCGGGCCCAGCACCTGACAACGACGGTTGCGGCTGCTTCCGAGGAAGCATCGACCAACGTTCATTCAGTTGCCGCCGCAACCGAAGAATTGGCATCGTCCGTCACCGAGATCGGCCGTCAGGTGCAGGAATCAGCGCGCATTGCGAATGAAGCAGTCGACCAAGCCCGCAAAACCAATGATCGCGTCGGTGAGCTGTCTCGTGCCGCGGGCCACATAGGAGAGGTCGTTGAGCTGATCAACACAATTGCAGGTCAGACAAACCTGCTTGCCCTCAACGCTACTATCGAGGCGGCTCGGGCGGGCGAGGCTGGCCGGGGCTTTGCGGTGGTTGCTTCCGAGGTGAAGGCGCTCGCCGAGCAGACCTCGAAAGCCACCGGCGAGATCGGCCAGCAAATTTCAGGCATCCAGGCCGCGACGCAGCATTCGGTCGATGCCATCAGGGAGATCGGCGGCACGATCGAGAAGCTTTCGGAGATTGCCTCGATCATCGCGGCAGCGGCGGAAGAACAAGGGGCTGCGACGCAAGAAATCTCGCGGAACGTGCAGCAGGCCTCGCAAGGGACCCAGCAGGTATCTTCCAACATTACTGACGTACGGCGCGGTGCGACGGAAACAGGCACAGCCTCGTCACAGGTGTTATCGGCGGCGCAGTCACTGTCCAGTGACGGAAACCGGCTTAAGCTCGAAGTCGGGAAATTCCTGAATTCAGTTCGAGCTGCGTAAAGACACTGGCACGCGCTGGGCGCGCCAAAGGCGTTCCGGTGCGGTCGATGGCAAGTGCCGAAGATGTCACCCGCGGCTGGCGATGATCCGGAGCGCTTCGGCGCCTGGTACCGGCTGGTCAAGCGGCAGCGTCCCGAAATCGGCGTCGCCTTCCAGCGCAACATCCAATAAGGCCCGATAGCGTCGGCGCGGGATTTCAATTGCACCGAATCCGCGCAGATGGTCGGTCACAAATTGGGTGTCGAGCAAGACGAAGCCTCCCGCGATCAATCGGGCGACCAGATGCACGAGCGCGACCTTCGACGCGTCCCGCACGACATGGAACATGCTCTCCCCAAAAAACGCGCGGCCGAGCCTGACGCCATAGAGGCCGCCCGCGAGTTGGTCATTTTGCCAGACCTCGACACTGTGACAATGGCCGAGTTCGTGCAGACCTACATAGAGTTCGCGAATACGACGGTTGATCCAGGTATTGTCGCGTCCAGGTTGTGGCGCGGCGCAGCCATCGATCACCGCGTCGAAGGCTGTATCGACGGTCACGGTGAAGCTGTCTGATCGGACGGTGCGCGCGAGCCGCGACGGGACTCGGAAGCTCTCGAGCGGAATGACGCCGCGCATCTTCGGCTCGACCCAGAAGAGCGTCGGATCGTCGACACTTTCCGCCATCGGAAAAATGCCGCAGGCATAAGCGCGCAGCAGCAGTTCGGGCGTGATCTCGGACGAGGCGGTCTCGCGGGACATCCAGAGTCTTATAGCAGAGCTCTAAGTCTACCGCGTCGATAATCTGCTAAAGCGCGTCCAAAAGTTCAGACTGTTTGCCAACAGATCCCGCTCGAACAAGCGGATACTGCATAGTGTTTTTGATCGCGCTATTTGCCTTGCCTGCAGTTCGCTTCTAATTCTGTGGAAACGAATTGAGCGCCGTTTTGAATCAGACGCCAGGTGCAGGCGCGTTTGCGGTTTGGTGCTGCCGTGCTCAGGCCGCGGTCGCAGATAAGGGTTCAGTGACTGGTGGAATTCCCCGGCGGAACCGCAACACGATACGCGTGCCTGCATGGGCGGGATCGCGTTCGGCTTGAGCGTCGAGCTTCTGCGCCATTGCGGAGACGATCCGCTGGCCCATCCCGGTCGAGCGCGGATCGGTCTTGGCATTGAGGCCAACACCATCGTCGGCGATTGACAGCACGACATCATCCCCATTGGTCGCGAGTTCGACGTGAATGGGGCCGGGGCCATCGGGATAAGCGTATTTGACTGAATTCATCACCAGTTCGTTGACGATGATTCCGATGGCCACGGCACGGTCGGGATCGATCTCGATCGGTTGGGCCTTCAGGTCGAGACGTGACAGTTGGTTGCCTTCGGTGGAACGTCGGAGATCCTCGAGCAGAGCTTCAAGATACTGGTTGAGCAGGACGCTCTTCAGGTCGTGTGAGGTATAAAGCCGACGATGCACCTGCGCCACTGCTGCCACCCGTCCCATTGCATTCGTAAGGGCGGCCTTGATGTCTTCCTCGGGGCTTGAGCTGGCTTGCAGGTGAAGCAGCGACGCGATGATCTGGAGGCTGTTGCCGATGCGATGATTGACCTCGCGCAGCAGCATCTCGCGCTCGGCGGCTAGCGCCGCATAGCGGTCGCGCGAGGCGCGGACCTCGGCTTCAGCCTCGTCGCGCGCTTTTCGAACGAGCGCTTGCCGGATCGCCACTTCAGCCGCGAGGTGCAACAGCGGAACGAATTCGCCGAGCGTATCTTTGACAAGATAGTCGGCAGCACCCGCTTTGAGCGCGGTCACTGCGATTTTTGAGTCTTGCGAGGCGGTGACGAACACCACGGGGGGCGCGTCGGGAATTGCCAGAATTCGTCTTAGTGTTTCCAACCCGTCCAGGCCAGGCATGTATTGATCGAGCGCTATCACATCGATGCCGCCATGCGCGATGCGTGCGAGCCCGGATTCGCCGTCGGGTGCATGCTCCACGCAAAATCCATGGCGCGTCAGGCCGCGCTCCACCAGGCGAGCCAGCGCCTTGTCGTCATCCACGTACAACAGGGTAGGCTTGAGTTTCATGGAGCGGCCTGAGGTACCTGGATGATGGAGAAAAACAGACCGAGTTGCCGGATCGCGTTGGCGAAACTGTCGTAGTTCACCGGCTTCGTAATGTAGACGCTGCATCCGAGTTCGTAGCAACGCTTGATTTCCTGAGAATCGTCTGTTGTCGTCAGCACGATTACTGGTGCGCACTTTAGAACTTTGTTTTCCTTCACGCGCCGCAGGATATCGATTCCGGTCATGTCAGGCAGATTAAGGTCGAGCAGGATGAGCAGCGCCTCTCCCTTATGAGGCATACCGTTGCCATCCGCCCCAAACAAGTAGTTGACGGCTTCCGTACCGTTGCTGAACGGCTTGATCTCATTATTGACACCGGAACGCCGAATATTGCGCTCAATCAGCCGGGCGTGCCCTTCATCGTCTTCGATCATGATGATGGTGACTGGCGTGGTCATGATTGTTTGTCCCGGTTGGTGCCGATCCATGCGACAGGAAGCGTAACGGTAAATGTGCTGCCGGTATTCAGCTCTGACGAGACCGATATGGTTCCTCCGAGCCTTCGCACCAATGCACGGACGTGTGCGAGACCGATACCCTGGCCCGGCCGGTCCTGCGGTCCCGCCCGGCGGAACAGATCGAAAATACGCTGGTGATCCTTCGGATCGATGCCGCGGCCGTTGTCTGTGATCTCAAAAATCGCGAAACCGAGCTTACGCCGACCGCGGATAGCAATATCACCGGGAACATTAGATTTGAGGTATTTCAAGGCATTGTCGATCAAATTGGAGAAAATCTGTTCGATCGCGATGCGGTCGCTGACAATATCCGGCAATGGTTCGACCCGGATCTGAGCGTTGGCCTCGGCGGCCTGATGCGCCACGGTGGATGCAATGCTCTCGATCAGGTCGCGCATGGTGATCGCAGAGGGATGAAATTCGCGACGGCCCTCGCGGGTGAGGCTGAGGATCGCGCTGATCAGCCGGTCCATCTTGGCGATCGACGACTTGATGAACCCGAGCGCCTCGGTGAAATCCTGCGACAATTGCTTGTCCGGTTCGTCGAGAACCGGTTCGGTGGCGGCCGCTGAATCTTCCGTCGCCGGAGGCGGGAGGCCGCCGGGCCGGCTCAGGTCCGCGATCCGTTTGAAGAGGTCGCCGCGCAGTTCCTCGAGCTCGCTGGTGAAACCCATAATGTTGACCAGCGGCGAGCGCAGGTCGTGGCTGACGATATAGGCGAAACGCTGGATTTCCTCATTGGCCTCGCGGAGGTCGCTGGTGCGTTCCTTGACGATGGACTCGAGATTGAGATTGTTATCGCGCAACTGGGCTTCGGCGACGTCGCGCGCGCGGCTTGAGCGTCGCACCAGGAAGATCGACAGCCCTGCGAACACCACGACCAGTCCCGAACCGATGCTGGTGATCGATGCCGAGAGCGACTGGCTTGCATCGGCCGATGTCACCCGCGCCGAGAACAGGCGACTTTCCTCAGCCCTCATCTCGCTGGCGAGGTTACGGATATGCCCCATGGTGTCACGGCCGGCCTCCTGGCGCGCGATCTCGGCAGCTTCGTTCTGCCGGTTCGCCAGCGTCAGGTCGATGCCCCGCCGCAACTGCTCGATCCGTTGATAGGTCTGCGGGATCATCTGCTGGAGCCGCTGCTGCTGATAGGGATTATCGATCGTCAGCGTCTTGAGCCGCTCGATACTCGGCGAAATCTGGCTGCCCGCTTCCTCGAAGGCGCTGCGGAATTCCGGCCTCTGCGTCAGCAGGAAGCCGCGCTGCGCGCTTTCGGCGCGCCGCATCTGCAACAGGGCCAGCGAGATTTCATTCTCGATTTCCATGCTGTGCAGAACCCAGCGTGCGTCGTGGCGTGCCTTGTTGACAAAATAGACGGACATCGCACTGATCAGCGTCAGAACCACCAGACCTGCCGTCAGCAGGATCAGCTGGCCAAGCGCAGTGCGTGACGATCTGGTGGACGTCACCGTGATCGCATCATGTTCGGATCGAGACAGTCTGAATCGCCCCCGCGCGGTTACCAGCTATTTGCTAAACGTCTCAATCCGCAGTCGGTTCCGCACTTCTGCCCTACATAATCTCAGTCCGGGCGGAGTGGGTTCAGGCTCCTGTCAGACCGCCGCTGGAGAGGTACTGCTCCAGCCAATGGATGTGGTAGTCGCCGTCGATAATGCTCGCCTCGCGAACCAGCGCCCGGAACAGGGGCAAGGTGGTCTCCACACCATCCACAACCATCTCGTCGAGTGCTCTGCGCAACCGCATCAAGCATTCGGCGCGCGTCTTGCCGTGAACGATCAGCTTGCCTACCAGCGAGTCGTAATAGGGCGGGATCACATACCCCTGATAAACGGCGGAATCGATCCGGACGCCGAGTCCGCCCGGTGGATGAAATTGCGTGATTTTGCCGGGGGAGGGACGGAAGGTGACGGGATTCTCTGCGTTGATGCGGCACTCGATCGCGTGGCCGCTCACGACGATTTCCTTCTGGGTGGCGGGAAGGTCGCCGCCGGCGGCGATACGGATCTGCTCCAGCACCAGATCGATGTCGGTGATCATCTCGGTAACAGGGTGCTCGACCTGAATGCGAGTGTTCATCTCGATGAAGTAAAACCTGCCGTCCTCGTAGAGGAATTCGACAGTGCCGGCGCCGCAGTACCTTATCTCGCTCATGGCACGGGCAACGGTTTCGCCGATCTTGTTTCGGGCTGCCGCCGTCAGCGCAGGCGAGGGGCCTTCTTCCCAGACCTTCTGGTGGCGCCGCTGCAGCGAGCAGTCGCGTTCTCCCAGATGAATGGCACCGCCGCGGCCATCGCCAAGCACCTGAATTTCGATGTGACGCGGCTTCTGCAGATATTTCTCCAGATAGACGGAAGCATCGCCGAACGCCGCTCGCGCCTCGTTCCCCGCGGCCGAGATCGCTATCATCAGGTCGTCGGCTGTCTTGACGATCTTCATGCCGCGCCCGCCGCCGCCGGCGGCCGCCTTCACCAGCACGGGAAAGCCGATCGCCTTGGCAATCGCCATGGCGTCGTCGTCGGGACCGATGCCGCCATCGGAGCCCGGGACCACCGGAATGCCGAGCCGCTTCGCGGTCTTCTTGGCTTCGATCTTGTCGCCCATGAGGCGAATGTGCTCGGCCTTGGGACCAATGAAATGCAGGCGATGGTCGGCGAGAATTTCGGCGAAACGGGCGTTCTCAGACAAAAAGCCGTACCCGGGATGTACCGCATCGGCGCCAGTGATCTCGCAGGCTGCCAGCAGCGCCGGGATGTTGAGGTAGCTGTCCTTCGTTGGCGGCGGTCCGATACAAACGCTTTCGTCCGCGAGCCGGACATGCATGGCGTCGGCGTCGGCGGTGGAATGTACCGCCACGGTCGCGATACCGAGCTCCTTGCAGGCGCGCAGGATGCGCAGGGCGATCTCGCCGCGATTGGCTATCAGGATTTTGTCGAACATTACTGCGTCCGCGGTTCGAACGGCGTCATTCAATGATGACCAGCGGCTCGCCGAACTCGACGGGCTGGCCATCCTCGACCAGAATCTGCGTGACGGTGCCCGACCGCGGCGACGGAATCTGGTTCATGGTCTTCATGGCTTCGATAATCAGCAGCGTCTGACCTGCGGCGACCTTGGAGCCGACCTCGATGAAGGGTTTGGCGCCGGGTTCCGATGCCCAATAGACCGTTCCGACCATTGGCGAAGGAACCATGCCCGGATGCTTGCTGATGTCGGCGACGCTCGCAGCCGGCGCGGCGGCAGGGGCGGGCGCAGCCTGATAGGCGGCCGGTACTGCCGCCCCGACGGTGACATTGCGTGCGACACGTACGCGAAGTCCGTCGCGCTCGATTTCAATTTCCGTGAGCCTGGTCTCGTCGAGCAGCGCAGCGAGCTCGCGGATCACATCGCTCTCCTCGCGCGTTTCGTTGCCGGTTTTGATTTTTGTAGGTTCTCCGGGCTGGCGGGACATGATCTCGATCCGAAACTTTCTGGGAAAATGACTGATATGTCAGGGTTACTTTTTCGACGAGCTCACCGCGCCGATTTTGGCGGCAAGGCCATTGATCGCTAGTCGGTAGCCATCAATCCCGAAGCCGGACAGGCTTGCGAACGCGGCTTTTGCCGTGAAGGAATGATGTCGGAAGTCCTCGCGCGCATGGATGTTGCTGATATGAACTTCGACGGTCGGAATTTTGACGGCAACGAGCGCGTCATGAAGTGCAATAGAGGTGTGCGAGTAGCCGCCGGCGTTGATGACGATACCGGCCGCCTGTTTTGCATGAGCCTCATGGATGAAATCGATCAGTTCGCCCTCACGATTTGACTGGCGGCAATCCGCAGCCAGTCCAAAATCGGTGGCCGTTTCGGTGCAAAGCTTTTCGACGTCAGCAAGGGTGGCGCGACCATAGGTGTCCGGCTCTCTCGTCCCTAGCATATTAAGGTTCGGGCCGTTGAGCACGTAAATCGTTTTGGCCATCTGAATTCCCGAAACGGTCTCCGCCGCTGCGCGCCGGGGTTCGGGTCGTTATATGTAACAAGGGAGCTAAGGGGAAGCCTGAACACTCTCGGATTCGGTTTCAATATACCTCACGCTATTCGCGAGGAATCTTTTAGAACATACGGAAATTATTCGTTAACCAACGTGAACCTGGTACGGAGTGGGCGTCGCCCAGTTGAGCGGTCCCCCGCGGCACGGGTCCAGGATGGAGGACCCGCGCCGCCAATAGGAACTTAGATCAGGCATCCAGAACCGCTACGATCTCCAGGGTGCGCGGGTCCACGACAACAATCTCGTTGCGGACCAAGAAGAACTGATAGCCGCTCCAGGCCGGATAAATGTCAACGATTGCCGTTGGCAGAGGGTAGAAATTCACCGTTCGCGGCACCCGAGTTCCAACCGCAATCGAGAAATTGACATTGGTGACTGGCTGAACCCTTTCGTTCCTGATGACCGTTGTGATCTTGCTGCGTTGTTCGGTCGAAAGCTTGGCGCCGGAACTCGCCTGACCCGTGGTCGTGGTTGACTTCCTGTTGCTGTCGCCAGCGCTCTTGGAAGAGTCCGAATCCCTTCCGGTTCGCTCTGCGGAATTCCGATCGCGATCCTTGGACTTTCCGTCTCGGTCCTCAGCCCGCTGGTTTCGGTCGTCCTTTCTATTGCGGTCCTCGCTCCGCATGTTCTTCTCAGATTTGCCGGGATCACTGCTCTGCGACCGCATGGAGTTCGACCTGTCGTGATCCATGTCGCTCCGAGCGCCTCGGTTTTCATGAGAGGACTTTTCGTAAGAGTCCGTCGGCTTCGCCTGCATGTCGGAACTCGGAGATGGCCGATCGGTCGCGCCGGACGTCGACGGTGCACTTTGCGAAGCGGCTGATCCGCCGCCGGCGCCTTGGCTCATACCTTGCGCGTAAGCAAATCCGGTTCCAGCAATCAACACCGCGGCGGTTGATACGAGAAAGTGTTTGGTCATCGCTGTCTCCTCAGTGCGTGGGATGCCTTCAACAACGGCGCGATGAGGAGCGATGTTCCGACGCAAACGTGGGTTTCCGGGGATTGTTTTATGAATGCCCGATGAACGGGCGATGGCGCGCGAACGACAAAGCCCCGTTCTACGGAGAGCACTGCTTTGAAGCAGGAGCAAGCAATCAGCAGGAGGCCTTGCCACAACGCGCCGTGTTTATTTTCTCCTTGAGGTTTTCGAGACCCACGGCGCCCACGACGACTTGCTTGCCGATGACGTAGCTTGGTGTGCCATTCATGCCCATGGACTCGGCAAGCTTGAAGTTCTCCTCGAGCGTGGCGCGCACCTCGGGGCTTGTCATGTCCTTCTCGATCTTGGCGATGTCAAATCCGGCTTCCTTGGCGGCGGCTAACGCTCGCGACTTGTCTGCCTGACCGCGGCCACCCAAAAGCTTCTGATGGAAATCGAGATATTTTTTTCCGGTGGGATCCTGCATTCGCGCCGCCACGGCAACCTGCGCAGCCTCAACCGAACTCTGACCGAGCACGGGAAACTCCTTCAGCACGACCTTGAGCTTCTGATCCGACTTCAGAAGTTCAAGCATGTCGATCATCGCGCGCTTGCAGTAGCCACAGTTGTAATCGAAGAACTCGACGAAGGTGACGTCGCCGTTTTTGTTGCCGAGCGTCACGCCGCGCTGCGAGTTGAAAATGGCGTCCGCGTTCTCCGTGACCGCGGACTCATGCTTTAACGCTTCGGTAGCCGCTTGGCGCTTGCCGAGTTCGGTCGAAACCTCTTCCAGAACTTCAGGATGGGCGAGCAGATAGCGTTTGACGATCTGTTCAATTTCGCCGCGCTGGCTGTCGGAGAAGCTCTGAGCTGACGCGGCGGGCGCTGCACCGAACGTGAGCGCAAGAAGGGCGGGAGCGAGAAAACGGAGAGAGGACATTGTCAAATCCTTTGAAAGGGGCAGCGTGGCGGAGCCGTCTAATCTTTCTTGTCCGGGAGCTTGGCTGAGACGATGTCATCCGCCTTGACCCATCCGGGAGTGCCGATTGCGAAACGGGTTTTTGCGCGTGATGCGAGTTCTCGCGCTGTCTTGTTATCGCCGCGTAGAAACGCGGCCTGAGCCGATGCCAAATCGGCTTGTGCATAGTCGCCCTTGCGACCGTAAGCTATTGCAAGCTGCATATAACCGAGCGGGGCCTCCGGCTCTCGTGCCAGCGCCGCCCGCAAAATTGCAATGGCTTCGTCGGCATTCGCCTTGTTATTGGAGGCCACGAGCGCCTGACCCAGCAACATTTCGATGAGCGGAGCGTTTTGCGAGAGCTTTACGGCTAGCCGCAGCGGCGCAATGGCCTCCGCGGGACGGCCTCCCTCGAGCAGGGCCTGCCCACGCACCTCGTGGAAATAGGGATTTTGGGGTTGCTGCTTGATCAGCGCATCGATTTGCTCGATGGCCGAGCGAAGATCGCCATGCAGATACGTGCTGATAGCATGTGCATAGCGGGCGGGCAGGCTGGTGTCGGACCGCGGATAGCGCCGGTATACCGTATCATCACGTTCCATGAACGCCGATATCTTGGCTCGTACCATGTCGTGGCGCATCTGCAGCGCCGGATCGTCCTTCTTGTCCCAATTGGGACTTGTCTTAACGAGTTCCGCTAGCGCGGCGACGCGGTCGGCCGGCATCGGATGCGACTGCACGTACGGATCAGCGCCGTGCGCAGCAAACAGGCTTTCGTCGGTGAATCGCTTGAAGGTTTCGTACATCCCCCGGGCGGATTGCCCGGTGGCGTTGAGGAATTTCACGCCAGCGCGGTCGGCGTTTTCCTCCTGCTGGCGCTGGTAGCCCAACAGGCTTCGGCGCGCGATCTCCTGAGGTGCGCTGATTGCGGCCGCGCCGATATTGCTGCCGGCGCTGTTGCTTCCGCGGCCGGCCCCGGCGGCGAGAGCGCCGGCGCCGAGAAGCATTGCGATGATGAGTTGAGTCTGGGTCCGAGCAAGCTGCTCGCGAAACTTGGACAGATGGCCACCGGCGAGATGTCCGGTCTCGTGCGCGAGCACGCCGATCAGCTGGTTCGGCGTGATCGATTGCATGATCGCGCCATAGTTCACGAAGATGCGGCGGCCGTCGGCGACGAAGGCATTGAATGACTTGTCGTTGATGATGACCATCTGAATGTTGTGCTTCTGTAACCCCGCCGCGTTCAGGATCGGCCGCGTATAGTCGCGCAGCAGTTGCTCCGTCTCGCTGTCCCGCAACATCGGCAGTCCGCTGGATTGCTGCGCATGGACCGGAATAGAGGTGCTCGCGAGCGCGCAGGCGGTGACCAGCGTAATCAGCTTCGAGACACGACGTCGTGCGGAGGTGAGGGGCCGCCGGGTCATCTCTTCTTTAGTCATTGCCTTCGGAATCATTGGCGCTGGTTCGAATACGTTGTATGTCCTAACAACCCGCCGAATACGGCGGTAACGCGGCCTTCGGTGATCGCCGCAGGCGAAAGCGCATTAACAGATTTCCATGGTCGATGCGACATCGAGAGAGCGGGCCGCCGGCGTGCTGACGGCATCTAGCCGCAGCCAGGTTCCACCCTTCATGGTCATGGACGTCATGGCGGCGGCGGCGCGGATCGAGGCCGGAGGCGGACACGTCATTCACATGGAGGTCGGGCAGCCGTCGGCGCCGGCGCCTCGAACCGCGCTGAACGCGGCTCGTGCCGCGCTGGAGCACGGCCGGATAGATTACACGTCTGCACTCGGTATCCCCTCGCTGCGGCAACGGATCGCGCGACACTACCACGAGTCTTACGGTTGCACGGTCAGTCCTGAGCGGATCGTCGTGACGACGGGATCATCGGGCGGCTTCATTCTTGCATTTCTTTCGATGTTCGAGCCGGGCGACCGCATTGCGGTGACGGTGCCGGGCTATCCGCCGTACCGGCACATCCTGACTGCGCTTGGCTGCGAGCCGGTGCTGATCGAGACATCAAGTGAAAACCGTCACGCACTGAGCGGAGAGGCGCTGTTGTCGGTACACCGCAAGACACCGCTGAAGGGAGTGCTGGTCGGAAGTCCGGCAAATCCGACGGGAACGATGATGTCGCGCGAGGCGCTGACGCATCTGATGACGGCTGCCGAAAGCGAAGGCATCCGCTTTATTTCCGATGAGATCTATCACGGTCTTGATTATGCGTTTCCCGCCGTAACCGCGGCTGAACTGTCACCGCGTGCGCTGGTCATCAACTCATTTTCGAAATATTTCTGCATGACCGGCTGGCGCGTCGGCTGGATGGTCGTACCGGAACAACTGGTGCGGCCGATCGAACGGCTGCAACAGAATCTATCCATTTCGGTGCCGATGCTGTCGCAGATCGCGGCTGAGGCGGCCTTCGCAGGCCGCGAGGAAATGGAGATCGTGAAGCGCGGCTATGAGGAGAATCGCCAAATCCTGATTGCGGGTCTGCCGCAGGCCGGCTTAAGCGAATTCCTGCCTGCGGATGGCGCGTTCTATCTCTATGCTGACGTCTCGAAATTCACGACAGACAGCCATGATTTCGCACGCAAGATGCTGGAGGAGGCACACGTTGCCGTGACACCCGGCGTCGATTTCGATCCAGTCCGCGGCCGCTCGTTCTTACGATTTTCCTACGCCCGTTCGGCCGCCGAGATGCACGACGCTGTCGCGCGCATCAGGCGATGGCTCACTTAGGCTGCCCGAAGCCCCACATCCTGTGGCAATCCGTGATGCTGGCTGACTCCGGTATCATTTGCGTTCGCCTGCATCATGGCTCGGTCGTTGATCCAATCCGCTTATCCGGCGACCACGCCAGGCAACGTTTGAAATCCTTCCGTAAGTCCCGGCATTTTATTGCAATTCCTTACGGAATTCGATCGTTTAGCAGCAAGCCGACGTTGCGCAGGGGGTTCGATTTTGGCATGGTCGCGCCCGATTTGATGTCGCCTTGCGACAAAGCGGACCTCCTTAATACGTCCGTTCGCGGGCTCGCGGCATTGTCGGGGCAACTTCCGGAATTCTGAGGCAAATTCAATGACAGCATTAGTAGTGATTGTGCTCTGCGGAGCGCTTTCGATCATTTATGCCATCTGGGCGACCTCGTCCGTATTGAAGGCGGATGCGGGAAATCCGCGGATGCAGGAAATCGCCGCGGCCGTGCGCGAGGGCGCCCAAGCCTATCTGCGCCGGCAGTACACGACGATCGGAATGGTTGGCGTCGTGATCTTCGCGCTGCTCGCCTACTTCCTCGGGGTGCTGGTGGCTGTCGGTTTCGCGATCGGTGCGATCCTGTCGGGCGCGGCCGGCTTCATCGGCATGAACGTTTCGGTCCGCGCCAACGTGCGCACCGCGCAGGCGGCGACCAAGTCGCTGGCCGGCGGACTGGAGCTTGCCTTCAAGGCCGGCGCGATCACGGGGATGCTGGTCGCCGGTCTGGCGCTGCTCGGCGTGACCATCTATTTCGCCTATCTTACGCACGGCGCGGGTTACGCCGCGAACAGCCGCACGGTTGTCGACGCGATGGTCGCACTCGGATTTGGCGCCTCGCTGATCTCGATCTTCGCCCGTCTCGGCGGCGGCATCTTCACCAAGGGTGCTGACGTCGGCGGCGATCTCGTGGGCAAGGTCGAAGCCGGCATTCCGGAAGATGATCCGCGCAATCCGGCGACGATCGCCGATAATGTGGGCGACAACGTCGGTGACTGCGCAGGCATGGCCGCCGACTTGTTCGAAACCTACGCGGTGACCGCCGTCGCCACCATGGTGCTTGCCGCGATCTTTTTCGCAACCTCGCCGTTGCTGGTGAACATGATGACGCTACCGCTCGCTATCGGCGGCATCTGCATCATCACCTCGATCATCGGGACATTCTTCGTCAAGCTCGGCGCCAGTGAGTCGATCATGGGCGCGCTCTACAAGGGCTTGATCGCCACCGGCATTCTGTCCCTGCTAGGCGTTGGCGGCGTCATCTATTGGCTGATCGGATTCGGTCCTCTGGCGGGCGTCAGCTATACCGGCCTCGAACTGTTCGCGTGCGGCGTGGCTGGCCTTGTCGTCACCGGACTGATCATCTGGATCACCGAATACTACACCGGCACTGACTATCGCCCGGTGAAGTCAATTGCGCAGGCGTCGGTGACAGGACACGGCACCAACGTTATCCAGGGGCTCGCAATCTCGATGGAATCGACCGCGATGCCTGCGATCGTCATTATTGCGGGCATACTGGTGACCTATAGCCTCGCCGGTCTGTTCGGTATCGCGATTGCCACCACCACCATGCTGGCGCTGGCCGGCATGGTCGTCGCGTTGGACGCGTTCGGTCCGGTAACCGACAATGCCGGCGGCATCGCCGAAATGGCGGGCCTACCGAAAGAAGTGCGCAAGTCGACCGACGCACTTGATGCTGTCGGTAACACCACGAAGGCAGTCACCAAAGGGTACGCGATCGGCTCCGCGGGGCTCGGCGCTCTCGTGCTGTTCGCGGCCTACAATCAGGATCTCAAGTTCTTCATTGGTGATGCCGCGAATCACGCCTATTTCCAGGGTGTTAACCCGGACTTCTCCCTGAACAATCCCTATGTCGTGGTCGGCTTGCTGTTCGGCGGCCTGCTGCCGTACCTGTTCGGCGCGATGGGGATGACCGCGGTGGGACGTGCAGCGGGTGCGATTGTCGAGGAAGTCCGTCGCCAGTTCCGCGAGAAGCCCGGCATTATGCGGGGCACCGACAAACCCGACTACGGCAAGGCGGTGGACCTGCTGACAAAAGCGGCAATCAAGGAAATGATCATTCCGTCGCTGTTGCCAGTGTTGTCGCCGATCGTTGTCTACTTCCTGATCTACGCGCTCGCAGGCGGTGGTGCAGCCGGCAAGTCGGCAGCCTTCTCGGCGGTCGGTGCGATGCTGCTTGGCGTGATCGTGACAGGCTTGTTCGTCGCAATCTCGATGACCTCGGGCGGCGGCGCTTGGGATAACGCCAAGAAGTACATTGAGGATGGCCATCATGGCGGCAAGGGCTCCGACGCGCACAAGGCGGCGGTGACCGGCGATACCGTCGGCGATCCCTACAAGGATACGGCCGGACCTGCGGTCAATCCGATGATCAAGATCACCAATATCGTGGCATTACTGCTTCTGGCGGTTCTGGCGCACTGAGACATCACGATGCGAACAATAAAAAAACCCGCGGCGCATGCCGCGGGTTTTTTTATTGTGTACGAGGTGAGGATCGATGAGGACGGACGTCGCTCTTAAGCTGGTCACAGCACGCGAGAAAACGGCAGAACGTCGGATCGCAAATGCCAGCGACCTCCGACTGAAATCCGGTCCGGGGCGGAGTCGCTAAAAAGATAAAGGGCGGGATCGGTCCCGCCCTTTTTGCGTCAAATACAAAACTCAATCCCGCCGAATGCGGGATTGGTGTGTGTCTCACCACCAGGTGCGGCAGACGCGGTGACCCGCACCCCAGTAACGGCATCGGCGGTGCATGGGGCGAACTGCCGGGCGGACCACAACCACGGAACCACCACGGTTCATGCGGCAGCCACCGTTGGGGCCGCGATGGAAGCCACGACCGCAGCCGCCGGCGACCTGAATGACGTCAGGGTTCACGCCTGTCGCTGGCGGAGCCAACGGCATGGCATCGGCAATACCGAAGGTTGCGACAGTGGCAACTAGGAAGGCTGCTGCAAAAATTGATTTCATTAATCGTCCTCTGGTTCGGCCGCGACAGCGCGGCAGCTCTAGTGACTCGCACTGGGAACGTCGGCCATGACTCTGTCCAGAATCTGGCGAAACCTGATTCGCCCGAGTATGCCGGTTGGGCAGTTTATTTACTCATACGTTAATCACAACCCAAGCATCAAGAAGTGAGTATCTACAGGTTCATAGTCGCTTACACCGGTCGGTCATGAACGACATGGGTAGGAGAGTTTGATGCTGTCGACAGAAGAAAAACGAGTCGCATTCCACAAACTGCATGACAGCGGCTGCTTCGTGTTACCCAATCCCTGGGATATCGGCAGCGCCAAGGCGTTGCAGGGATTGGGCTTCAAGGCACTCGCGTCGACCAGCGCCGGGCTTGCATGGTCGATCGGCAAAGCCGACAACCGGGTTACGCTGGACAATCTTTGTGGCCATCTGAGCGCCTTGTGCGCGGCGGTTGATCTGCCAATCAACGCTGATTTCGAAAATGGCTTTGCCGACGAACCGGAAGGAGTTGCAGCCCACGTGTCGCGCGCGGTGAAGACGGGCATCGCCGGCTTATCGATCGAGGATGCCACGGGCGACAAGGCAAAACCGCTTTACGACGTCAATCTGGCGGTCGAGCGCATCCGCGCCGCACGCAAGGCCATCGATACCGATCGCAGCAACGTCCTGCTGGTCGGCCGCTGTGAGGCTTTCCTGTGGGGGATGCCCGATCTCAAGCTGACGATCGGGCGGTTGCATGCCTATGCGGAGGCGGGGGCCGATTGCCTTTATGCACCAGGTTTGAAGTCTAAAGACGACATTGCGGCCACGGTAAAGGCCGTTCACCCCAAACCGCTCAATCTGCTGATAGGCTGGCCGGGTCTCAACGTTACCGAAGCGGCCGATCTCGGCGTGCGGCGTATCAGCGTCGGCGGGGCATTGGCGCGTGTGGCGTGGGCAGGTTTTCTGCGCGCGGCAACGGATATTGCTGACAGCGGCACATTTGACGGACTCGGCTCGGGCTATCCGGCCGGCGAGCTGAACCGGATGTTCTCTGCATAGTCCCTTTTGCTCGGAGCATATTTTGTCGCACGTGCCTCGTCATCCCAAACCGTGGACTTAGAGGCTTGACGATCGGGGGACGGTTTTCAGTCGGCTCGTGGCTACAATAACGTCCTTGCGCCAGACAGCTCTGCAACGACACAAGCCGAAATTGTCCGGGAATTTCTCGTAACGAAATTACGACCCCTTTTTATGCTCGTTTTTATGCTCGTTCCAGCGACCTGATTTTTCTCAAGTGCTTGATTCATGAGATAACAACACTGGTTCTAAAGGATTTGCATCACTAGCTTTAGGAAGGCGGCCAAGGACGAAGAGGGCGCAATGGGTATCAATCAGGGTTCGATCAGCCTCGATCAGAAATACACCCAGGAGTCAGGCCACGTCTTCATGACCGGCCTTCAGGCGCTGGTCAGATTACCGATGGCGCAAATCCGCCGCGACCGCGCCGCTGGCCTCAACACCGCAGGCTTCATTTCCGGTTATCGCGGTTCGCCCCTCGGCGGTTACGATCAGCAACTCCTTGCCGCTCGCAGTCATCTCGAACGCCACGAGATCAAATTCCAGCCTGGTGTGAACGAGGACCTCGCGGCGACAGCGATCTGGGGTTCGCAACAGGTCAATCTGTCCCCGGGTGCGCGCTATGACGGCGTCGTCGGAATTTGGTACGGCAAGGGGCCTGGCGTCGACCGCTGCGGCGACGTATTCCGTCATGGCAATGCTGCGGGTTCGGCGAGACACGGCGGCGTGCTGTGCCTGGCGGGCGATGATCATGGTGCTAAGTCCTCGACCTTGCCGCATCAGTCTGATCATGCGTTCATCGCTGCGCTGATGCCGTATCTCTATCCGTCCAGTCTCCACGAAATGATCGAGATGGGACTGCTCGGCATCGCGATGTCGCGCTATTCGGGCTGCTGGGTCGGGATGAAGGTCATCACCGAGACGGTGGAGACGACGGCCGAAATCGATCTGACCGACGAGATGAAGCCGTTCGTCATTCCGCCCGATTTCGAGATGCCGCCGGGTGGACTGAACCTGCGCTGGCCCGACGACCGTTACGATCAGGACCGGCGTTTACAGGATCACAAAGGTTTTGCCGCGGTCGCGTTTGCGCGCGCGAATAAGATCAATCGCATTACCATGGATTCACCGAACGCGCGGTTCGGGATCATGGCGTCTGGAAAAAGCTACGAGGATATCCGCCAGGCGTTGCGCGAGCTGGGCATTACCGAACAGGTCGCCGCGAAAATTGGTCTGCGGCTTTACAAGATCGGAATGCCATGGCCGCTGGAACCGCAGGGCGTGCGCGAATTCGCCGTCGGCCTCGAGGAAATATTCATCGTCGAGGAGCGCCGTGAGATCGTCGAGAACCAGGTCAAGCAGGAGCTGTTCAACTGGCGCGACGACGTGCGGCCACGCATCATCGGCAAGATGGACGATCACGACAAGCGTTTCCTGCCGTTCGCGCAGGAATTGGGTGTTGCTTCCCTGGCGACATTCCTGACTGAGCGTTTACTGCACTTGAACCTTAATCCCGAAATCGCCGAGATGCTTCGAACCAAGGCTGACTGGTTCAACGGTCGTCAGGCGTCGCAAATGCAGCCGGCGACCCCGGTCACGCGCGTACCGTATTTCTGCTCGGGGTGTCCTCACAACACCTCGACCAAGGTACCCGAAGGCAGCCGGGCCACAGCCGGCATCGGCTGTCACTTCATGGCGATATGGATGGATCGCAACACTGAAACGTATACCCATATGGGCGGCGAGGGTGCGCCCTGGGTCGGTACCGCGCCTTTCACCAACGAGAAGCACATCTTCGCCAATCTTGGCGACGGCACCTATTTCCATTCCGGGAGTCTGGCGATCCGGCAGGCGGTCGCTTCCGGGGCGAACATCACCTACAAGATCCTCTACAATGACGCCGTAGCCATGACCGGCGGCCAGCATATCGACGGCGATTTGTCGCCGCAGCGGATAACCTTTCAGCTTCACGCCGAAGGCATCCGCGACATCTATCTGGTGTCGGAGAACCCCAACAGCTATCGGGCTGCCGACATCGCACCGGGTACCCGGACCGCGCATCGTGATGACCTCGATGCGGTCATGAGAACCTGTCGCGAGATCAAGGGAGCTTCGGCTATCGTGTTCGTGCAGACTTGCGCCGCCGAGAAGCGGCGGCGTCGCAAGCGCGGCACCATGGAAGATCCGCAACGCCGTGTGCTGATCAATCCCGCAGTTTGCGAAGGTTGCGGCGATTGTTCGGTGCAATCGAACTGCATTTCGGTGGAGCCGTTGGAGACCGAGATGGGGCGCAAGCGCACCATCAATCAGTCGTCCTGCAACAAGGACTATTCCTGCCTCAAGGGGTTCTGCCCTTCGTTCGTCACGATCGACGGCGGGCGATTGCGAAAGCGTGCGCCGGCGGACCTCGGCGAGATCGGCGACTTGCCCGAACCGGTTACGCGCCCTTCGCTCGATCGGCCCTACAACATCGGGGTCGGAGGGGTAGGCGGCACCGGCGTGCTGACGATCGGCGCACTGCTTGGTATGGCGGCCCATATCGAAGGCAAGGCCAGCATGATCCTCGACATGTCCGGTCTCGCCCAGAAGGGCGGCGCGGTTTTGAGCCACGTCCGGCTGTCACAAAACCCCGCGGAGGTGACTTGCTCGCGCATCGTCACCGGCACGGCAGATCTCGTCATCGCCGCTGATGAAGTGGTCGCGGCAGCCAAGGAAACGATCACACTCTGCGAATCGAGCCGCACTTACGGTCTTATCAACACTCACCTTATTCCGACCGCCGCTTTCATTCTTGATCGCGATTTCAATTTCCAGAGCGCCAAGGTTGGCCGCGTCCTTGAAACCGCCTTACGCAAGGATTCGACCTTCTTCGACTTTACCAGGCCGGCTGAAATCCTGCTTGGAGACTCCATCGCCACCAATATGATGATGATGGGTTACGCCTATCAGAAGGGTTGGCTGCCGCTGACCGCGACGGCAATCGAGCAGGCGATCGAGGTGAACGGTGTTGCCGTGAAAATGAATGTGGAGGCCTTCCGGCTTGGACGGCTTGCAGTGGTGGACCCTGCGCGCCTTGTCGCGATGATGAAGGGGATCGATGAGACGGTTCCGCCGAAGGTGCTGGAAGACATGTCGCTGGACGAGATCGTTGTACATCGCTCGGCGTACCTTGCCGGATATCAGAATGCGAGACTTGCGGACAAATATCGGGCGATGGTGAGCCGGGTCCGGCAGGCAGCGAGAGACGGCGGTTACGGCGATGCCTTGCCGCGTACGGTTGCGATCAATTACGCCAAATTGCTCGCCTACAAGGACGAGTACGAGGTGGCGCGCCTCTACACTGATGGTCGGTTCGAGAAGCAGCTCAGCGATCAGTTCGAAGGAGACTACAAGATCAGCTTCCATCTCGCGCCGCCGGTGTTCGACAGTAAGAAGGATGCGCTCGGGCGGCCTGCCAAGAGATCCTATAACGGGTCACGGATGACGCCGGTTTTTCGTTTGCTGGCGAAAATGAAGGGCTTGCGTGGCACCGCCCTCGACATCTTCGGATACAGCGCCGAGCGCAGGTTGGAGCGAAACCTGATTGCGGAATACGAAAACGATGTGGTCGCTGTCCTCGACAGACTTTCGCCGGCCAACGTCGAAACCGCGATCGAACTGCTGTCGCTGCCTGATCGTATCCGGGGTTACGGCCCGGTCAAAGAGAAGGCGGTGGCCGACACCAAGGTCCGGCATGCGAAGTTGCTGCGCGACCTCGCGAATCCTCCTCCGGTGCCACGGCAGATGGCGGCGGAATAGGCGGCTAAAACAGCGCTCCTGGCCAATGGGGTAACCCTGTCACAGAGCGACGTTGCCGCCAGATCGATCCTCATGTTCCCTGAAGCGGCGATCCGGCCTATATAGGACCATCGGGAGCCGGTCTAAAACACCATGCCATCTGGGTTCAGAGCACTTTTTCGGCGGATACAATCGTCGTCCCTGTCGATCGGCCAGATTACCTTCGGCGGATTCTTTTTGGTGTTGGCGATCATAGTGACAACCAGCGTGGCCAATGTCGTCGCGACGCGGCATCTCGACAATACCTTCGCCGAACTGCAGCGGCTGGACAGCGTAGGCGACCTGGCCGAGGAACTCGACCGCCGCCTGAACGAATTGCGGCTGGCGGCGCGTGATTACGTCACCGATCCAAAGACTCAGTCCAGCCGGGTGTGGGACGCCACATCGTCATTGAACGAGCTGCTCAAGAAGACACGCATCAAGCTAGCTCCGAAGCAGCAGGAGATGATCGATGGCGTCAAACCACGGCTGGAGACCTACCGCAAGGGTATAGAGCGGGCGGCCAACCTGATTGCAGACCGCGCAAAGCTGATCGAAACGCTGTCGCCGCTTCGCGAAAAACTCGAACTCATAATCGAGCAATCCGCCGATCAGTCTGCATCAAGAACACTGTTTCGAGCGCAAAGCGATGTCGCCGCCGCATTGCTTGGGCATGACCCCATGACCGCGGAACGGGCGGCTGAAAAGATGCGCGCTATTCGTGTCGGGGAGCCCAAGGTGCGTGCCGCTGTTGAGGCCTACGCCGATGCCGTGATTGCGATATCCTTGCGGGAGCAAAAGATCGCAGATCTCGATAGGGACGTGCTGGGTGCGGAAGGACGGCTGATCGGGCGAGTAACGGAACTACTGCGCGAACTCAGCGCAGAGCGCGAGCGGGTATTATCGCGCGATTTTGCGCGGACGCTTGCTGAAACCAAATGGCAGAGCATCGTTCTCGGCGGCGTGGGAATAGTGATTGGCTTGCTTGCGGCGGCGTTCGTGGTCCGCCGGACGGTCCGTCCACTGAAGGCGATCGCAAGGGCGATCCGGAAGCTGGCTGGCGGCCAGAAACAAACGTCGATCCCATCAACCGGTGTAGAAAACGAGATCGGGGATATCGCACGGGCCGCCGAGGTGTTTCGCCGAACGCTCGCTGAAGCGGACTCTGCGCGAGAAGCCGCTGTTCGAGCGCTTGCCGAGCAACGCCTCGCCGAGGAAAGCTATCGTAAGCTATTCGAAGGTTCGGTCGACGGAATCTATGTCATGACGCCGGCCGGTCAACTGCTTGATGCCAACCCGGCGTTGGCGCGAATGATGGGGTATGACACCCCCGACAATCTCATCCGTGGCATTGGTAACAGCGCGCAGACGGTTCACGTCGATCCCGAGGTGCCCGTCAAATACCAACTCCGAATGGAGCGCGATGGGACCGTTCGCGGGTTCGAATATCAGGTGCGTCAGTTCGATGGCGGTATCCTCTGGCTCTCCGATAGCGCGACTGCCATACGCGATGAAAGCGGTCGCATGATCCGTTATGAAGGCGTGGTTCGCGACATCACTGATCAGCGGAGAGCCGAGGAGGCGATTGCAGAAGGGCGGCGGCTGCTGCAATTGGTGATCGATACCGTGCCCGCGGTGATTAACGTCAAGAATGCGGAGTTGCGTTACGTTCTGATGAATCGCTACATGGCAGGCATCTTCGGAATAGAACCCGCCGATGCGATCGGACGAACGACGCACGAGGTTATGTCGCGTTACGATGCGGCAAAGACGGATGAGACTGACAGGAGGGTTCTTGAGAGCGGTAAGGAGCTCGGCTTTTACGAAGAAGAGTATAAGGATGCATCGGGTGAGATGCGGCAATGGCTTGTCAATAAGCTGCCTATCCGCGACGCCGACGGTCACGTCGAAAATATCGTCACGGTCGCGCTCGATATCGGCGACCGCAAGCGGAGCGAACAGGAAATGCGGCGCGCCAAGGACGCGGCCGAGGCGGCGCTACGCAATCTCCGCGAAACACAGAACTCGCTGATCGAGGCGGAAAAACTCGCGGCGCTCGGTCGCCTGGTGGCGGGCGTCGCTCACGAGGTCAACAATCCTGTCGGCATCAGCTTGACGGTGGCCTCTTCGCTGGAACGGAAAATTACCTTGTTCACCGAGGAGGTGGAGCGTGGGCAGTTGCGGCGCTCAAGCCTCAACGATTTCATCGCGGCGAATCGCGATGCCGCGTCTCAGCTTGTCGCAAATCTCAATCGCGCTGCCGAACTGGTGCAGTCATTCAAGCAGGTTGCCGCCGACCGCAATTATTCAGACAAGCGAGCTTTCGATCTCGGCGAACTCACCGAGCAGGTTGTGATGAGTCTGCGTCCCGGCCTGCGCAAGCACAATGTGACGCTGACGGTCGATTGCGAGCCCAACCTCACCATGAACAGTTACCCTGGGCCTTACGGCCAGGTGCTGACGAACCTTTTCCTTAATTCGGTGGCACACGCTTTTCCGGACGGTAAGGGCGGCGCGGTCGATATTGTCGTGCGGCGAGTAGGCGGGGACAATGTCCAGATCCTATTTTCCGACAATGGTTGCGGCATGAGCCCCGATGTGCAGCGCAAGGCATTCGATCCGTTCTTCACGACGCGGCGCGATCAAGGAGGAACGGGTCTGGGTCTGCACATTGTCTACAATATCGTAACGAGCCGTTTGGGAGGGCGTCTCGAACTTGATTCCGGTTCCGGACAAGGCACGCGCATCCACATCGTTTTACCGCAGGTCGCGCCGATGGAACTCGCCGCGGAATAACTCGACTGCACAGCAAATGGCTATAATCAGGAGTTCCCCGGGGTTTCCGTGAAACGGTGAAAGACTCTATCGGTCAATCTGCTTCCGCCAACTTTCGCAGCGTGGCCTCGAAAATCTGACTCGCCTTTCCGACCAGCGCTGTGCCGTTCATCGTGCCGGTCGTATCAGTGAATGTTCCGGTAACGCCGATTCCAACCGATTCCGAATTGCCGAACAGCAGGTTCGCGTCGCGACTTGGCGTATGGCGTTGAATCAGAACTTCGCCCCTGAAAGTGCCATCCTCTTTTGTGAAATAGCTGCCCGTATAGAACAGATAAGCATCACCGCCCAGAATTTTTCCATCGCGAAACATCAACACGCCGCTGCCCTTGCCCACACGCCCATCAAGCAAGGCGATGTGAATCGAATACAGCCCATTTTTCATGGTGATCCGCTCGCAGCCGCAATTTTGTCTTGTCCCGATCTCATTATGTCAAAAAGGGCGCAAGCGCGTCAATGCGACACCCCAAGCCAAGGCGCGCGCCTTTTAAAGGGAACCTTCCAGAGCAAAATCCGAGAACTGGTGCCCGCCGGTTTCCGCGAGACTTGGCGCGCTCGGAGAGATTCGAACTCCCGGCCCTCGGAATCGAAATCCTCAAAACGTAACTTCCAAGACTGTTCAGAGCCATCCAACGTTGTTCAATCAACGCAT
Source organism: Nitrobacter vulgaris (assembly GCF_031453995.1). NCBI lineage: Bacteria > Pseudomonadati > Pseudomonadota > Alphaproteobacteria > Hyphomicrobiales > Nitrobacteraceae > Nitrobacter > Nitrobacter vulgaris. Next base: position 82,063 of record NZ_JAVDPZ010000015.1, read on the forward strand.
TGAAATCACGTCGCTTTAATTGACGTGCCGCGAAATCTTGTCTTAAAGAGAAAGGGCGCGTCAACGCCAATCTTGGCGCAAAAGTTTCCCCGGGGAGCCGGGTATCCCCGAGCCTTGGAGTCCGAATCCAATGCCCCGCTTCACCGACCGTTTCATAGACTCGCTGAAGGCTGAAGGGACCCAACGCCTCGAAATCAAGGACGACCGATGCAAGGGGCTGGCTATCAGAGTCACGGCCCGCACCAAGACGTGGTGCTTTCGCTTTAAGCGAAATGGCCGGATGCAGCGGATCAAGCTCGGTGAATATCCCATCATGAAGCTAGGGCAGGCCGTGGTTGCGGCAAACCGACGTGCAGCCGATCTGCACGACGGCCGCAACCCCATCGCGGAGTCACAGCGGGAAGTCCAAGCGGCCGTGTTGGGGGGAGACGAACTGACCTTTAACCGGCTCGCGGATCGCTATTTGGACGAATACGCCAAGCCACGAAAGAAATCGTGGAAGGACGACGAATGGGTCTTGAAGCGGGCGCGCGCCGAGTTCGGCCCCAGGATCATTTCGACCATCAGCCGCAAAGAATTTGTGATCTTCCTGCGGAGGCTCGCGGCGACTTCGGTTCGCAACTGCAACAAAACCCAGGCGTGCTCGCGGATCGCCTTGGCGTTCAGCCATTGGTGGCGGATGACATCGTCAAGAGTTACGTCCGTCCAAACAACCGCAACACGTTCGATAAGCGTTCTGGCATCCTTACGATGCCCGTTGTCGGCGGCCTTGTCCATCGTGGCGATGGCCCTGAAGCGCTATCGGGCCTGCAAAGCTATACGTCGCTACACAACAAATTGCAGGAAGTGTTCGCTGACGACGTTACGCGCGGGATTCTGATCGACGGGGACACAGGCGGGGGCGAGGCGGCAGGGCTTGAAGAGCTAGCGACATGGCTACCGAAGGCATCCGCGCAAGCGGGAAAGCCGGTGTGGTGGGTCGCGAACACGGTGACGGGGAGCGCAGCTTACTGGCTCGCGTCCGCTGCGGATCGTGTCTACGCCGCGCCGAATTCCCGCGTCGGCTCCATTGGCGTCTACGTCCAACACGTAGACATGTCGAAGGCCGTAGAGAAGCGCGGCTTGGTCGTGTCGTTCATCTACGCGGGTGAGCGTAAGCTCGACGGCAATCCTTTCGGGCCTTTGCCGGATGACGTGCGCGCTTCAATACAAACCGGGGTCGACCGGCTCTACGGCGAGTTCGTCAGCGCCGTGGCGACCAACCGAAAACTTGACGAGAAAATTGTTCGAGGAACGCAAGCCAGGGTCTACGGGCCGGAAGATGCTTACGAACTCGGGCTTGTAGATGGGGTTGGCGGTTTGGGCGCTGTGCTCACCGCTTTCTCCGAACACCTCAACCGCCCCTTCGTGGGCTATCAGGGAGACATTGTATCGTGACCACGACTGAAACCTTCACGCTGTCTCGCCCGCTCAAGACTCATAGCGGAGAACTACTAACTCTTACTCTGCAAGAGCCGACAGCCGGGGCATTCATCGATTACGGCGAACCGTTCACGTTGAAGCCGCGCAAGGGGGAGAACGGTGAGCCAGATGGGGTCACCTTCGTATATGACAATAATAAAGTGTTCATGCGCTTTCTCTTGGACATGATCGTAGAGAAAGGCGTTGACGACCTTATCCTGAAGGGTTTGAGCGCAAAAGACTTCCAGCAACTACGTATGGCGGCAACGAATATTATAATGATCGGGGTGCAAGACAAAAACCCTACGTGACCGTTCAACGTATGATCGCGATCATGATCAGCGATTTCGGAGTGCAGCCATCGGAGCTGCACTCTATGCGCGTTGGGCGGCTCGTTACTCATATCAAAATGCAGGCGGACCTCTATAGGGCTCGCAAGAAGACGCAAGGCATGACATAATGTCTAATCCTTCAGTAACGGCAACCATTACCGCCGATGACCGCGCTTCGCCAGCGTTGCGCCAGCTTGTTGAACTGACTCAGCGGCTTGATAAAGCGGCTCGTGCAGCGTTCAACGAAAGCCTTGGCGGCCAAAAATATGCTGATAGCTTTCGGCACGCGAACGCGGCTGCCCTTCAGCACCTTACGACAGTGGAAAAAATCCATAAGGTGCAAACCGCGATAGCCGCAAGCGTGGCGGGCGTCGCTGGCTTCAAGGCCGCTCAGATCGCGAAGCATGCTGTTCTGGATTACATCCCCTACGAGCGGGACGTTCGATATCAGAAGGCGATCCAAGGCTATAGCAATTCCGAAATGGCATTGCTCGAAAAGCAGAGGCTTTATGCGGCCACAGTCTACGGACTCAAGCCTGAGGACACTCTGCACGCCCAACAAGCATTTGTAACCCGGAATTTTAGCGCCGCGATCACCGAGGCTGGGACGAAGCAAGCCATCATTCTTAGCAAGGCGTTGAACGTTCCGGCTGAGCAGGCGGCCAAGATCGTTGAGGGCATGACGTTCGGGCAGGGCATCCACCTGCACAACCGGGCGGACGCCGCGCGGGAGATTGCGCGATCAACTGATACCGCCGCGATAGCTGCGAAGAGCGGCAGCATGACGCCAGAGGATATTTCGCAGTTCGCGAAATTCGGTATCGGTATGTCGACCGCAGCGGGGATCAAGCCCGATCAGGCATTCGCGGCTGCCATGACATTGCGACGTGCGAACGTATCCGGCGACGAGTCAGGCGTCTTTATGCGCCAGATGGCCGCGAGACTCCTTGCGCCGACTAAGCAGGCGTTCGAAGCGTTCGCGCATATGGGAATCGATTATTCCCAATACGCCGCGCAAGGCAACGTCAGTCCAGACGCTATCGACGCATCGCTTCGACGCCGCTATGGCAAGGGTCTATCCGACGCTGGCAAGGCAAGCTTGACTGCCGCGTTCGGCGACGACTCGCGCAACGTGCTGGCCAGCCGCGAAGCCTTCACCGCCGCCGTGCGTGAAGCCGTCGAAGCGGGCGGGGAAAAGCTGTCCCGCACCGATCAAAAGCACCTGATAGATACGTCGCTTCGCCAGTATGACCTCGCGAAGGGCGGCCTGAACGGCAGCGCGCTTTTTGACGCAATCTTGTCGAAGGCCAGCGCGCGAGACTTGCAAGCCATCATCGGCGACAAGCAAGGCGGCCGGGCCGTGATGTTGCTCCAATCGCTCGATCAGTACCACGAGTACCTGGACAAGCTGAGCCATGGCGAGGGCTACGCGCAGAAGATCGCCGAAGAGCGCATGCAGGGCCTTGCGGCGGCAGTCGACCGGCTCAGTAGTTCGCTCGATATCGCCAGCAAGCAAATGGTCGCGGCTAACCAGGGCTGGCTAACCCCGCTTGCGGATGCAGGCGCGAAGCTGGCGGGTTTTGCGGCCGGGCTGTCCGACGCACAGAAACAGACTGTTAGCATCGCGGCCGGTCTCGGTTCGTTGGCCGGTCTCTCAGCCGCAGGCGCTACCGTCGTCTCGGTCATATCCAGCTTCACCGGCTTGGCTGCTAGCGCGAACGTTGCGTCGGCCGCTTTGACGCGTATGGCAGGCGGCAGCGCCGTGGGGACAGCCGCAAGCGCGGCGGGCGGCGTTGCTGGCGCGCGGGCTGCGACGGGTCTTGGTGTGGCCTCGAAGGTGTTGGGATGGGCGGCGGTCGCCACCCTCGTAGGTCCTACGCTTTGGGACCTAACCGGCCAGGAGGCGGCAGGCACCGACAGCACGGGAGGGGGCGGGGCCGCGAATTACCGCCGCCGACTTGCCCGCTTGCGGTCTACCGAGTTCGAAGACCTGATAAACGACAGCGGACCTTTCGACCGCTACCAGCCGAGCACATGGAACGCACGGCGCGGTGCGACCAGCGAGTATCTACGCCAGCTAGGCGTATCGGACGACGGGACTGGCAGCCGTTCAGGCTGGCAGGACTCAACGCGTTCAATCGGGGCGTCGTCAGGTTTCAAAGACGTTTCGGTGAACGGCACGGTCACGGGCAGCGCAGAGTTGCACCAGAGCTTGACCGTCGACGTGCGGCCGACGCCCTATTTTGAAGGCATCGTTCGCCGGGCCGAGAATGTCGCGAGCATGTCGCTTAGCGGGCATCTCGGCACAAGTATGCAAGGTCTTGGCGGTAACGGCGTTAAGCCCGCTCCGGGCGCGCTCACGGCCGTCGCACCATAGGATTGAAGAATGCTTTTTGAACAGAGTTATCGAGAGGTCATGCAGAGCGAAGTTTCTGCGGCCATCGACGATGTATTTGGGGAACGCGTCACTGTGATTCCCGCTAAGCCGCCAGCGGTAAATTTCCAGGCCATCGCGGATCACTCCCGCGCGGTGACGGTCACCGCCGTTTTCACCCAACGCCCGAAAACCACCATCGGGGGCGGTAGTCACGGCGGAAGCAGGGGGAACATACAGGTTAGCCCTCTTATCAGCACAAGCGAGCCGATCTTTTCGTTTGGCTATGGCGTGCTGCCCTGGCCATTGATGCAGGGCTATCAAATCAAGCGCTGCAACGGCGATCTATATGAGGTCACCGACATCAAACCGGATGGAGTCTCTCGCATTGATGTCAACGTCAACTAGATCGGCCGCGAGAGGGCCGTGTAATGACGGGCTTTCATAGTGCGCGCACGGGCGCGCTTGAAGTCGATATGCCGGACGTGCTTGCCGTGGCTTTGGCTCGGCTTCGACTGTGTCGCGTCGACACGCTCGACGTTTTCGTGCTGGCAGACGAACTGCCGGAGTTGATCTTGCCAGCGCTGGCGTGGGTCGCGTCCCGGAAGGCGTACATCCCGCGCGAGTCAGTGCGGGTGCTCGTAAAATATTGCGGGCCGCTTTTCTTAGAGCGTTGCCTTGGGCGGCGACGCGCTCGCGAGTTGATCGCGCGCTATCAGGACGACAAGCAAACTTTGTCCGGTTTGTAATGCGATGTAATGCGATGTAATGCGATAGACATTACAAGAAGTGGCTGTGCCGCAGTCGCTTCTTGAATTTTAGTGCTTGACGAATGTTCGAGGCTGTGAGAACGTTTCACCCTCGAAAGGACAAAACGCCAATACCCGTTAGCGAGTCGACCAGCGAGGGATCACGTCCCGCGCCTCGCGGTCGTGTGTATAGATGCGAGACGGTATTGGAGAAACTACCATGGCTAAGCGACAGGCAAATAAGCAGCGTGAAATCGTCGGCATGTACGAAGTGCTCGACGCTTTAGAAGATGCACTCGACTCAGCATCCCAGGAAAAGCGGAAAGCGCTATCAGATACATTGAATTCCTTCGCCCGAGATTTTCCCGAAGAGTTCTTTTGGGCGGTGGGGCCTCAATCCCCGGCGCTACTCCATCACCTGATGTACGCGATTGACTGCGAACCGGTTGTTTGCCCCGATTGTGCAGGCAAAACGGCGACGGTCGAAACGACGGGCAGGGCGTAAGTTCGGCATTCAATGGTTGGCGAGAAAAGTGGCGTCGACCTTGCACCGGCGTCACTCTCAAGGGGGCACATGATGGGTATCACGATTGCAACACGCCGCTTCACTGACGACCTTGACCTGAATACGACGCTTGTTGACCGCATGGTGCGACGTGGCCGCCGCTTCTATTTGATCGAAGAGCCAGCACGCCCAGGCGAAGCGGCGCGCGAAATACGTTACAAGCGTCGGGAGGTTTTCGAATGGCTGCGCTTGATGCCAGAAGAGATTGAGCGGGCGGTAATCGTCAACGGAACGACTCTTTGAGAACGGGGCGGGCTGGTTACCCACCTGATACATGAGATCGATACCAAGCGGTGATTTTAGGGTCCGAATTCAAAACGCGCCTTAGCCGCAATTGTAGTGCAACGCTGGCTATCTAAGTATGTTTCAATCAACTCGATAGGTTCCTTATCTTTGGGGGTATTTCTCATCCCGTTAAGGTGAAAGCGCCCAGGCCGCCCGCCATAAAGGTCCATCGATTCTGGATACCGACCGTGCACGTAGTACGACAGACTTAGATAAGATTGGGACATGATCTTAGAACTTGGCTTAGGCAGACGATCTTCCGCAAATTCATCAAGGCGTGCTCCTAGCGCATCATGTACGAATGCCTGCTCAAGAGCGATTGCTCGATGCCCTTCTATTCGCCTGTCGTCGGCAAAGAATACATCAAGATACTTTTCGATTTTTGCGATAGGCTCGGAAGATTCAACGCGGCTTAGAAGCACGATGTCGATTTGCGTGCAATATTCCAACATCGTGCGGAGGATGACGCATATCTCTTGTGCAAACCCGGATTCAGCTAGGCATATAGCGGCGTTCAGCGCACTAACAATGCGAGCCGCTCTAACCAAGCAAAAGTGCCGATGGTCGGGATTCAAAAAGCGAAAACCGGCGGCCGTTTCCGTCCGAAAGAATTCAGGTTCTCCCAGGTCGCTTGCAAACTCGTGCACAAATCGCTCTAGCGGAATAACACGAGATCGTAGTTTCTGAATTTCCGCGACGAATGCTCTGCTAGAGAGACGGCCGTCTCTTCGTTCCGACATGATCCCCGCCACCCTGAAATAGCGCTTAAAAAAGTATCCGTGCAGTGTGCCGCGCCCCTCAGAGCGCCGATAGATCGCTCGGCACGTCGCCGAACGCTTTCAACAAAACTGCATCCGAAAATTCACCGCAGCCCGGATCACCACTTCGGCTGAAAGCCACAGCGCCGATATGCCCCTCAGTTCGCGCCATTCGCTCAGCGCTTCGTATCGCAGCATTCGCACTTGTGCATTCGACAGCCTCACGAGGCTCGGGGCCATCGTCGCCAATGCCGAACGGCAATGCCACGTAGTAGGTCACATCGGCCATGATCGTGTCACCTAAAATGACCGGCCGCCATGCAGGCAAATACGATCATTAGCGCCGCAACCCATCCGGCCCGCTGAATGATCTTCCGATCACGCCACGGCAGACGATTGAGGTCCCGTTCGTTTGTCAGTTCGTAATTCTCTTGCGAGCGCCAGCCCATCACTTTCACCCAAGTAGCAATTAAACCGTCCTTACTTCACGCCGCGCAAGTATCCAGCGGATACTTTCGTCGCCAATTCCCATTCCAAAAACTCGTTTGCCAGGATCAGCGCGCGAACCGCGCTTTTCATGTCGCCACCGCAGGCCGCAATCGCTTCGTCCGCCGCCGCTTCCAGTCTGTCGCTTTCAGACTGCGGATACTCTTCAGGCTGAGCGAGCATTGGCAATTTTCCAGCTTGACTGTCTAGGATAACGTTCTCATTTTGTTCTCATGAAGTCAAGCCATCCCCCACGTCGTTTTCCACCGCCTTGGCGTTCAGCACCTCGGTTTCCGCTGACAATCATCTCACGTCAGACGAAGCGCGTCGGATCGTATCCGGATCGGCCGAAGACTTGCCGCAACTTCGCGAGCCAGTTGATATGGGTCGGTTTAGAGCGACCGGGCTAATAGATGCAGTTACCGGGAGGCTGTGAAAAAACGAGCAGAGAAAAGCCAGCGGAATCAATCTATGTAATCCCATAGCGTGACTGTCTCACGTAAAATTGGTTCCGAGGGCTTATTCTTGCTTAAAAATCTTGAATAGCTTTCCCTCAGTTCAAATCCTTGAATCTGTTTTGTAATTCCAAAAACCGAGCAACGAATTTGCAGTGAGCCAAGCGCTGTCACGCTTGCAGCGATTTGGCGGCCGTGCATTCTCAAGAAATCCCCTCCAGGCCGAGTCGGCTCTTCAGATGATTTTTTGTCTGAATGGAGAGCTATGTGATGGACAAACTCGAACTCAACGCTTTGGGGGTTACGCTCCACGCGCAAGGTACGACGGCTATAGTTGCCGCCATTCTCATTGTTGCGCTGGTCGTTCTTAGTCGGCGTTTCAAATAACCTAGGGGGTAAATCGTTGCGCCATGTAGTGCTCGTAACCGTGTTAGCTTTTTCAACCGCTGTCGCCTCCGCCCAAGAGCCAAAAGCCATTAAGACTGTTAAAGTCACACAATCGCTCGACGACACCGCGCTCTACGAAGTGAAGGACGACGGTACAGTGCTGATCGATTGGGCTGAAGTCGAAGCGCTTGCAGCCAGCAAGCAGAACCCCCTGCTATTGCCCCAAGCGCAAGTCATGCTGGCAATTCGCGACGGCAAGTGGAAAGCTATGAATCGTGCAAAGTAAGCAGGGCCTTTGCGCTATGACGCTCGCCTTCTGTCTTGCTTCGCCCGCACTCGCAGAAACAATCACCGGACAGGCCAGTGTCATCGACGGAGACACACTCGAAATCCACGGTCAGCGTATTCGCCTATCTGGCATAGACGCACCCGAGTCCGACCAGCTTTGTCGCGGTGACGACAGCTTGCAATATCGATGTGGGGCCAAATCAGCCAACGAACTGACGACCATATCGCGGGCAGGCCGGTAAGCTGCGAAGGCGTTGGCCGGGATCAGTACGGGCGGGTTGTGGCCATTTGTTCGATTGATGGCGAAGACGTTGCGATGTGGCTTGTACGCAATGGCTTCGCGTTCGATTGGCCGCGATACTCAAAGGGCCGGTATACGGCCGCACAGAAAGAAGCGGAGCGGGTAGGGCGCGGTATATGGGCCGGTAGCTTCGTTGTGCCCTGGGCCTATCGGGCGTGCGTTAATAGCGGCGGGCGGCCTAGCGGGTGTTCGGATGATGCTAACGCTCAATAAGAAGTAAGCGCATTGCTATCGATCTCTTTCAGAGTTCTGTAATTCCGTTGCGAGACACTACCCCGTCTCACAGAGAATATTGCTATGGATGACAAGGTAAAAATACGCTGCCCTGGCTGCACTCGTATTTTCAGAGCGAGCGCCAGTCGCGTCCGCGATGGAGCGGAGGTTAATTGCCTCAACTGCAATAAGCTGATTATTCTGACCAAAGAGACGGAAGACACGTTTCTACGACGGGCGCTCAAAGCCGCACGTGAAATCAGAGCCGCAAAAGACGAGGCGGTTTATAAAACGATATATAGCGGCGTGGCGTCAGCCCCAAAGCGCGAAACGCCTTAAACTCTTCAGGCGTCTGTCGTGCACAACACTCCGATCTGTATTTTTGAGTTAATCGCGTTCACCGCCTCGCGCTTTTCTTCGAACATATGCCAACGAGCATAGACCCCCGTCACGCCTTTAACGTTATGGTTCAATAGCGCTTTAACGAAATCAATCGGCAGCCGCGCCGCCTGCACAATAAACAGCCCATTCCTCCATCAACCGCCGCCGCTTCGCTAACGCGTCCGAACGCCGGTAAGCCGCTTCCGTTTCGTCTGACACGACGTGCGCCAGTGCTTGCTCGCAGACCACTGAAAAGAAGAAGCCCCCAAATCAATGAGGGCCTAAGTTTACCTGACGGGACCGAAGAGGCGAAGCGTCAGGATGAGCGTGCACCGCCAATGTCGTTTCTTCGGCGGCCGTGACGCTTAGGCGAAGAGAAGTGAAGATGCCGCGGGGTGGGAACGGACTTGGGCCGCTCGAATATCCGGCAGTTCGTGAATGATGCCTCGCAGAAGGCAGAGCAAAATGTCTTGCCTTTATAGTGCCGACGCATGAGGCCGAACGCGGATGTATTGCAGAAGTCGCAGGTCTTCTTGATGCGGGGTCGGCGCGTTAATAGGTCCATGAAAAGCCACTCCTTCAGGAGCGGAAGTGCGGGCGGGATTCATAAATTGAGCCCTTCAATATGCTGGGCAGCAAGGCGATATGACCGCGCACTCCAATTACTGAAAGTGCGATTTTCGCATAGTTTTGAGATTAATCTAACAGAACTTCGAACCATAGCGGCAGATGGTTAAATCGCTCGCTCGGTCCGAGACATCAGCCGTGCGCCGCTCGCGCGGGAAGGTCGTCACAACGAAATTGGGGAAATTTCGAGGGGAAGCCCCGCAGCCGTCCTCACACGGTTCGTCCGAACGGGTCTCCCCACAGTTTCCCGAGGGCAAAAAGCTCAAATGGCGAACGCCGCTAAGTATCTGATTTAATTGGCGCGCTCGGAGAGATTCGAACTCCCGACCCTCGGAATTGAAATCCGACTATCTTCTTTGATTTAATTAGATAAAATTGATTTATGTCGCAGATCTGTTGCACATTTTTGGCTAGTGCCGTAAACTAACCTTGAACCAAACATCGCTGTTCGAGGGTTTCAATGTCGATTCGCAAGCGTGCTTGGAAAACCTCGGACGGAACCGTTCGCACGGCGTGGGTCCTCGATTACTTCGACCAACATCGAAAGCGGCGACTGCGAACGTTTGATCGCAAGCAGGATGCGGAGAGGTTTCAGGCGAATACCCGCGTTGAGATCGGCAAGGGCATTCATATCGCCGAGCGGGAATCGATCACGATCAAACAGGCGGGGGATCTGTGGTTGGCCGAATGCAGGGCCGAAAACCTCGAACCGACGACGGTTGAGCAGTACAGCCAACATCTTCGTCTGCACATTGAACCTTTCATGGGAGCGACAAAGCTATCGCAGATCGGTGTCCCGAGAGTCAGTGCGTTCCGAACAACATTGCGAGAGCAAGGCCGATCTGCGGCAATGGTCAAAGGCGTGCTCGGATCGCTTGGTTCTTTGATCTCCGCCGCGCAGGAACGGGGGCAGGCCGCGCACAATCCTGTTCGTGAATTAAGGCGGACCCGGCGAGGCAAACACGGCAAAGCTGTCGAGAAGCGTCATAAGCCGAAGCTACGAGTGGGCGTCGATATTCCCTTGCCGGAGGAGATGCGAGCGCTCGTGGCCAAAGCCAAAGGCCGATGGAAGCCACTCCTGATGACAGCCGTCGTCACAGGATTGCGTGCTTCCGAATTGCGAGGATTACGATGGGAGGACGTTCACCTCGATCTCGAAGGGGAATCGGAAATTCATGTCAATCAGCGCGCCGATAAGTTCCGCCGTATCGGTTCACCGAAGTCAGCGTCCAGCTACCGCACAATTCCGCTGGCAAAGAATGCGGCGAAAGCGCTTGCTGAGTGGAAGCTGATTTGCCCAAGGAAGCGCGAGCATAGCAAGGATGTCGGCAAGCTGTGGCTGGTGTTTCCAAACGGTGCCGGTAACGTCGAATTGTTGGGCAACATTATCAAGCGGGGCTTGATTCCGACGATGATTGCGGCGGGGTTAACCGTTCCGCTGCTCAATGAGCATAAGCGACAGAGGCGCGACAAAGCCGGGAAGCCAATTGTCAAAGCGAAATACACCGGCATGCACGCATTGAGGCACTTTTTTGCGTCGTGGTGCATTAACCGAATAAAAGACGACGGATGTGAATTGCCGCCGAAGGTGGTTCAGGAGCTGCTGGGGCATTCAACAATCGCGATGACAATGGACGTTTACGGTCATCTGTTTCCGCGCAACGACGATAGGGCAGAATTAGAAGCAGCAGCCCAATCGTTGTTCGGAGCATCCTAATGCTTTGCGCCTTAAGCTTAAATAAAAGGAGAGGCAAATGTTAATACCAATCCTTTTGATCGCTTTAGCGGCTGCATTGCCTGTTCGAAAAGATGGTCCGTGCCCCAGCGGCTATTCATCATCGGCAAAGTTCTGCATACCGAGTGCTAACGCAGGAACAGCCGTGCATATCGATCACATGGAAAATTGTCCGTCCGGAATGACGCGATCCGGAAATTACTGCGTCTCGAGGCCCCATCGCTGAAAGGTGATTTTCTCGGCTGATGAGCATTGGAGTAACTCATATGGTCAAACCTTATTACGCAGATTTTGATGGATTGCCCTCGATATCGAACGGGCGTGAGGCTTGGGTGTATGCGGAAGGCCGTGGTTGGTACGAGATCAATGCCGCATCACATGGCATGAACTCGTGGCCAGTTACCAAAGCGGAATTCGACAAGATGTTTCCTGGTACGCCTGAACTTCCACCGGAAGCTTTCACGGAGAAACCGCATCAGGCCGAAGATCAGAAGAAACCCTATTACGCGGACTTCGGCGGACTTCCATCGCGCTTCGTTAAAGGCGAGGCTTGGGCATACACCGAGAGTGCTGGTTGGTATGAGATCAACTCAACCTCACACGGAGCGAATTCATATCCCATAACCAAGGAAGCGTTCGACGAATGCTTCCCCAACACGCCACCGCTGCCTCCTGAAGCCTTCCAGGAAAAGCCACATCCGGTGGAAGATCAGAAGATCCTGGAAAGTCTCCCGCCGGACGAGCGGGAGCCCGTCGAGAGTCCGATGAAGGAGAATCCCGGACTTACAGCCGAAGAGAGGGAACTCGTGCAGAGGCTGATGAAAGACTATCCCGGTCTTACGGCCGAACGAGCGCTCGAGGGACTGAGGGCGGCGGGGATGTAGTTTCGAGACGCGTTCGCGGAACCCGGCCCGTCTCGAGGATGAACCTGCGTCGCCGCCAAGGTGCCAAAAAAGCTGCCCGGTCCACCATAAAAGGCACACTCCGCGACAGTTGCTCGCGTCACGATAGGCATAATGGCAGCTATCTCGCGTGATACGTGCAATATGGCCTTTCTGCCCCAGGAGGCCCCAGGATTGAGTTTCGAAAGGTTGGCCTGCCAAAGGTGGGAGACGGGCAGAAAAAGCATCACAGGCCCGGTAAAGCGGGCAAACGCCGGTCTCAATGGGGCAATCGTTCAGGCTTGACGAGGGCACTCCACGATTGCGATCACGTTGGATGTCTATTCGCGTCTTTTTCCATCGAGTGATGATACGAGCAACGATGCCGCCGTAGACGCGCTGCTGGGGCCTTTTCGCTGGTCAATCTGGTGGGCCTAGGATCTCAGTTATAATTTTCCAATTGCTCTGATAAGGCAGCAAATCCTTGGGCCATACCGCGCAATGGGTCGATTCTGGATTTTTCGGCCGCCGACCGCCCTTGTATCCGCTCAACAAGATAGATTTGTCAACGGCGGAGCAAAACCAAGCCACGGAGGCGGAGTAAAAGCAGGCCAGTCTGGGCGCGGCAGAGGCCGCTCGCGAAGCGCGCTTTTCCCTA